>NZ_JBGMEK010000062.1:0-25383 GCF_041447265.1 Microbulbifer epialgicus | reverse complement strand
TCGTTCAGAATGGACGCTTCATTATCAGAAACTTGAAAAGGTTTAGGTGTACGCATAGAAGATACATTATACGGACAATTCTCCATTAGTTACATTACTTTCCGCATGGACCACTAGGCCCCTATAACTAGCTGCTCCATGGTGTTTTGTTTGCCCCCTTTCATCCTGCAGTCTTGGCGGTTTATACTTTTAACTTAGTGGGCGTACAAGGTTACACCTACTAGTGATGTTAAATTCAAAGGAGTGTTCAAGTAGATAATGGAACAATTTAAGATACTCACGGATTTGAGAGACTACATTAAGAAGCTCGCGGAGAATGAAGGAACAGTTTTTGGGCGCCCTATACCTGAAGGTGCGAGCCCTGTATTTTATCGGCAGCAAGATGTTCCAAAAGGAAGAGAGCTAATACAAGGTATACAAGTTTGTGATTATTGCTTTAGTCCATGTAAGGCATGGGTGATTCCTCATAATCAGATGGGGCTCAGCTTTTCAGCAAACTGGCAGCACCTCAAATCAATATATAAACTGAAAGCATCCAAAAATCCTGGGAAAAATATCGACGTATTTTGGGTTTTGGAGAAGTCAGATTTGCCGCCTGATCTGAAATTTGTGCAAGATCAGAAAGATAATAGACACTACTTCCTAACCATAACGAGGAAAATGACGGTTTCTCAACTAGTCCAAAAGCTCCAGATGGTTGCTGATCGTATGAGTGTAATAAGAGATGGTACGAAGGTGATAGGATGATTAATTATAAATTGCCCGAGGAGAGAGAGTTTCTTTTGCATTATGCAGAGCTACTCAATGATAAAAAAAGCCTTGAGATTATCAATTCAGGATCTTTGGCTAGTAAAGAAGAGGCTATTCACTTCGCTGAGTTTTTCTGGAGAACTGTCAGTGAGTCTAACAAGCAAGATGAAAAGCAAGGAGAGAGTAGTGAATATATCCTTGAGAAAATCATCATTACGCTGATGGCCTATTTTCGTTCAGCCGGTTATGAGGATGAATGGGAAGAGGTAACTGATAAAAATTAGTGTAAACAGATTGCAGCAACGCTAGCTATGTGTTGGACGATCAGCTGATCTCCCCAGTTAGTGCCGATTTTTCACTTATAGAGTGTGTACAGCTGCTTTCTAATACATTTGGAAGTAACTGTATGGCTGCGACATTGCCCATCATAGAAATAGTGTGCGCTCAAAGGTGCTACTATGATGATGAAATAGGGGAGGAGGTTTGGGTGTAACTAGCTCCATTGTGAATCTGCTCCCACTGCCTTCCGGTGCCTACTTTTTGTTCTCTTTTGATGCGTACATAGATCTCCCTTCGATGGGCAGGGAGGGACCTGCAGCGTGGAAGCTATTTTTAGTTGGTTGAATTTCATATTCCAGAGCTGTGGCTGATGCATTCATCCCAGCTATTGGTTTTCGTCGGTTCAGCGCTTTAGGGGCCACATGGTTGTTTCCTGTTGAGGAAGAGTGGGTTAGGTCGCGAGGGCGGTACGGCAGAATAGGTGAAGGTGGATTGATATTAAGCTCCAAGAGATTGGGGAGTTGCTTCAACCTTTGAGTTATATTTTTACTTTAGTCATATTCATACAAATTCGACTATTTGGCTCTTAACGTTTCAATTAATTTCCTCTTCAGCCGTAAGTCTAAGAGGTTTATACTTTTATTTGATAGGCGTCCAGGGTTACATATCACGATGTTAAATTTCAAAGGGGGCTTCATTGCAAGCGACAACAATAAAGCTATTTCTTGTTCATGGAAATCCTAACGGTCTGCGAACTGCGGAGCTTTCCAACTGGTCTGGGAAGGCTATAGCTGCGCCACGAACCGAAATATCTGAGCTGCTAAAGCGCGACGAGCTGGCAAGCCCGGGGGTTTATTTCCTCACAGGCGTTGATCCTAAGAGTGGAGACAGAGCCATCTATATTGGAGAGGCCGAGAATGTTGCAAGTCGGCTAAAAGGGCATTCTTCAAGAGACTTCTGGAATTCGGTAACTGTTTTTGTTTCAAAAGATGAAAACCTTACAAAAGCTCATATTCGTTACTTGGAGGGGGTGCTCATTGGAAAAGCAAATGACAATAGCTCTGCTATTGTTGTGAATTCGGCTAGTAGCGGTGCAAAACTCCCCGAGTCAGATGCAGCAGAAATGGATGTATTTTTACAAAAGTGTCTTCAGTTATTACCTGTTCTTGGGATTTCTGATTTTAACGAAAAAATAGATCAAACAAGTGAAACTAAAGAACTCCTTTATTGCAGGATTAGGGGGGTAATGGCTACAGGGAAAAGAACAGCAAATGGATTTATAGTTTTTGAAGGTTCTCAGGCAGTATTGGAGCATCGGCCTTCCGCAACGCGAATGAGAGATAAACGAGAGCAGCTTCTCGATAAGGGTCTTTTGCAAGAGCGGGGTGACCACCTGATATTCACCAAAGACATAGAATTTGGCTCACCGAGTACAGCGGGTAGTATTGTTAGGGGGGGTAACTCTAATGGTCTAACTTGTTGGAGAAATTCAAATGGTGTACAACTAAAAGAACTTGAAACAACTGAAACTTAGATTGCCAATATACTGGACTTGATACCAGTCGCTGGATGATTGACTCGATAGTGTGATAATCAAGAATTGTGCGATATGACGTCTAATAAAGTTCAGCTGCTACAGAGAGAGTACCGGTGGTCCTCTTCTTTGAAGAGCCTTCCCTCAGAGTCTTTATTGACTATTGTTAGTACGTTTCCAATACCCTCGTGAATCTCTTCGTGGGTGAGGATAACTGTCCTTATTTAATTCCTCTTCACTTCCAGTTAATGACTAAGATATTTGTTTCAAATTGTATTCTCTTGCGGACTCATATGCCGTGGGTGGGTAATTCTTGGAGTGGAGTTTGGTCAGTGATGATTTGTGGATGGGGAGCAGTCGTGGTGGAGCAGAATAGGGAAGTGTAGGGCTAGTCTTCCTAAACTGGAGCATTACTGTGACGTGTTGAATTTAAATACTTCAATACCAACTCTCCCTTCTGGCTGCTGTTACTCTGCTAGCTATTCTGTCTCGTGTGTGTCCAGAACTGCTCCTGGGAAGTGCAGTGTTTTATAGACTTTGATCTATATTTTTTTAATACCGCTGCCAGTTAGTGGTACCTTCTTGATTATCTGTATGTTTTTTTATCATGGGGCTGATGAGCTTTAATATTGTAAAGAACCGTGATATAGATATTGTTATATAATTTACTGTTAGGGTTCATTCATGAGTGGAGAAGGCGATAATTTAAGAAAAAAATAGCCTCGTTATCCGTCGCGACTCATGGGCTGAGGGAGTCAACACGCATATTGAGTTTGAATAGTTATGAAGAAGAAATTCTGCTGGCAATGCTGAAGAAAGCTGAACTTGAATTAGAAAATGCCAAAGTAGAATTGAAGCCGATTCAGAAAAAAGAGCGTTTAGAAAAGAAAAAGATTAAAAAAATAATACAGGAAGAAAGAAAAGCAAAAAATGCGGAGATGAAAAAAGCAATGAAATCTGTTAATAGGAGAATTGAACGGGAGAAAGAACGTATACACAGAATTTCTAAAATACGTACTAAAACCATACACCTTGTTCAAGGTGGGTCACCAGGTCTTGGAAAGAAATCCTAATCAGGCAATGTAGTCGACGCCTAACTTTGCACACTTTTTATGCAATGCTGCGCTGCCATTGTTGCGTAAAAAGTGTACAAAGTTGATCGAGTCTGATTACGGGCTTAGCGAAAGGTCGAAGCTTAGCGTATCCCTCTGTCTATTTTAAAGATTAGAATATGTAAAAGGGAGCTCTGTTGGGTTTCCTTACATCGAGAATCTGCTCTTAATCCTCTCCATTGCTTACTTTTTGTTCTCTTTTCATGCGTACTTAGACCTTTTCATATTGGGTGGAGAGAGATTTTGGGGCGTGGGTGGCTATTCCTGATGGGGCAACTTTGTTAGTGATACTTGTTGGTTGATTGGGTTGGGTAGTAGACGCACTGGAAGGTGAAATGGAAACTAAGCTCCAAGTGCTTGGATGGCTAATCTGATCTGATTCCATATACCTCACTTTATGGTGTCTATATGAGCTAAGCTAGCGGGTTTTAAGGTGTTTTGTTTACCCCTCCTCTTCAGTCAATAGTCTTGGCGGTTTATACTTTTATTTGATGGATGCCCATGGTAGCCGCTGTCGCCTATCGTCAAAAACATATTTTGTCAATAGCCATCTTTCCGGAGGTTAGGGTTTGATGAAATGTGGTGCAAGTGAGCGCTTATGAGTTATGTCTGGATGCAGAGTCGATTGCTTAATGCCAGATTTATGATGTTATCGCAGAGCTCTTTAATAGTGGGCATGATAGTTTGCAGTGGATTTGCTTGTTGGGAAAATGTGCGAGCAAGTCGATAGGGATTATGAATGGAATAAGGGGCGATCGAATACATTTATTGATGGCTGTTTGAGCGAGAAAAGCTAACAAATAAATGACGATGTGTGCACCTTTTATGATAGCCAATAGGAAGTAGGGATAGCCATGGTTAACCAAAATCCAGAGCAAATTGCTCGCGACAAAATCGATCAAATGCTCGAGGCTGCGGGCTGGGTTGTGCAGAGCATTAAGAAAATCAATTTTGAGCAAGGTGAGGGGCAGGCAGTAAGGGAGTATCAAACAGATGCTGGGCCCGCAGACTATGTGCTATTTGTTGATAAGAGAGCGGTAGGTGTTATTGAGGCAAAGAGAGAAGAGGCTGGGCAAAAAATAACCGAAGTGGAATCTCAAACCGAAGGTTATGCGAATGCCACCCTGAAATGGGTGAAGAATAAAGAGCCTTTGCTGTTTCTCTATGAGAGCACGGGTATTATTACTCGATTTACTGATGGGCGCGACCCTAAGCCCCGTTCGAGAGAGGTGTTTAGTTTTCATCGTCCAGAAACCATGCGGGAATGGCTGGAACGGGGCAATTCTTTACGTCAGCGCCTACAGGACATTCCACCACTCAATCCTCAAAAGTTGCCTGCTCACGAATTAGACCTGCGAGACTGTCAGGAAATCGCAATCACTAACCTGGAGCAGTCACTCAAAGAAGATCGCCCTCGTGCATTGATTCAGATGGCAACCGGCGCGGGTAAAACCTATACCGCCATTACGGCTATGTACCGGATTCTTGAATATGCCAAGGGTAAGCGCATTCTGTTTTTAGTAGATACTAAAAATCTCGGCGAGCAGGCTGAGCAGGAAATGCTCAATTATACACCCAGTGATGATACTCGGAAATTTACTGAGCTCTATACGGTGCAGCGGCTAAAGTCGCGCTATGTGCCGAAAGATGCGGCGGTTTGCATTAGTACCATTCAGCGAATGTACTCCATTCTTAAAGATGAAGAGTTGGATGAGGGGATTGAGGAAACTAACCCCGCTGAACAGTTGATCAAACCCAAAGAGCCCGTTCCCGTTGCTTATAACCCCAAAGTACCGCTAGAGTTTTTCGACTTCATTTTTATAGATGAGTGCCATCGCTCTATTTACAACCTGTGGCAGCAAGTGCTGGATTATTTTGATGCTTATTTAATCGGTTTGACTGCTACGCCAGATAATCGCACTTATGGTTTTTTCAAAAAGAACGTAGTCAGTAACTATGACCATGAAAAGGCTGTTTCAGATGGTGTTAATGTTGGTAATGAAGTCTTCACCATCGAAACTAAAATCACCAAGGATGGTGAGGTTTTAAAGGCAAAGCAGCAAATTGAGCGTCGTGAAAAGGTAACTCGCAAGCGCCGTTGGGAGCAGCAGGATGAGGATGAGGCCTACTCAGGCAAGCAGCTAGATCGAGATATCGTAAATCCTGATCAAATTCGAACTGTCATTAAGTCCTTTAAAATGAGTTTGCCTGAGATTTTTCCAGGCCGAAAAGAGGTTCCTAAGACTCTCATCTTTGCTAAGTCCGATAGTCACGCGGATGACATTATTCAGACGGTCCGTGAAGAGTTTGCTGAAGGTAACGCCTTTTGCAAAAAGGTCACTTATAAAGTGGCTAAAGATCGAAAAGATAAGGAAGGTAATGTCATCGAGGCTGGAGAAGATCCAAAATCAGTACTCTCGCAGTTTAGAAATGACTATAACCCGCGTATCGCTGTAACAGTCGATATGATCGCCACCGGCACCGATGTGAAGTCTCTGGAATGTTTGGTGTTTATGCGGGATGTTAAAAGCCGCAATTACTTTGAGCAAATGAAAGGTCGTGGTACTCGAACGCAAGATCATGATGACCTTAAAAAGGTAACTCCATCAGCAAAAAGTGCAAAGACTCATTATGTCATTGTTGATGCTATCGGTGTCACCAAGTCTCTTAAAACTGCCAGCTCGCCACTAATTACCAAACCTTCCGTACCGCTCAAAGATTTAGCCATGGGTGTGATGATGGGGGCGAGTGATACCGATACGGTGAGCTCGCTGGCAGGTAGGCTAGCAAGGTTGGATAAGCAGCTGGATGAAGAGGATAAAATCCGTATTGAAAAGGAATCTGGCGGTAAGAGGTTAACACAAATAGTCAGCGACCTGTTCTCAGCCATCGATGCAGATAAGGTAGAGGATAGGGCCTGTGAACTGGCCGGTCAGCCGCCAGGCACTAATCCTGGTGATGACAAGCGCAATGAGGCACAGGCCGAGCTGGTGAGCCAGGCTGCTAATGTATTTAATGGTGACTTGGTGGAGTTAATTGACAATATCCGCCGGGAAAAAGATCAGAAGATTGATCATGAAAACCTCGATGAGATCATAAGGGCAGAGTGGGATAAAGAGTCGATCGATAAAGCGCAGGATGTGGCGAAAGAATTTTCACAATATCTGCAAAATAATAAAAATGAAATTGATGCGCTAGAAATATTCTTTGATCAGCCGCACCGCCGCCGCGAGTTGACCTTCGAGATGATCAGTGAGGTAATGAAAAAACTGAAAGCCGATAAACCCCAGCTCGCGCCGCTGAGAATATGGCAGGCGTATGAGCAGTTGGAAAACTACCGAGGGCAGCAGCCTATTAATGAGCTAACGGCTCTGATGGCATTAATCCGGCGCGTATGTGGTATTGATGGGCAGCTTTCTACCTATGATGCCTCGGTGCGTAAAAACTTCCAAAGCTGGATAATGAAAACCCATGCGGGTGGTGGTGATAAGTTTAATGAAGAACAAATGCAATGGTTGCAGATGATACGCGATCATATTATCAGCTCCTTTCATTTTGAACGAGATGATTTGGAGATGGCACCTTTTGATGCGCAGGGTGGTCTTGGGAGAATGTATCAACTATTTGGAGCTGATATGAATCAGCTGATTAATGAATTAAATGAAGAGTTAGTGGCTTGATATTGAATAGTGAACTTCCATGTGGCTGGGAAAAAACACCTCTCAGTACCCTCGTAAATTACGCAATCGGAGGTGATTGGGGGAAAGCACCAGATAAAATTGAAGATGGTTTCTCTGAAGTTTTCTGTATTAGAGGAGCAGAGTTTAGGAATTGGGGTGACGAGAAAGGCCGGACAGCCTCTTTGCGGGTTGTTAAAGACAGCAGCTTATTAAATAGGATGCTGGTGCAAGGTGATATTTTGGTTGAAATCTCCGGCGGTGGGCCGGAGCAGCCGGTTGGTAGAACAGTGTTGATAGATAATGCTTGTTTGTCACATAGCTCAGAGCTTCCTAAGATACCCACTAATTTTCTTAGGTTAATAAGAACGACCAAATGGGTTAGCTCGGAATATCTTAATTTGTATTTAACTTTCTTCTACAATAGTGGGGAGGTGGTTAATTATCAGGCAGGTAGTAATAATCTCCGGAATTTGAAATTTAATGACTACATAGGGATTTCTATTCCTTTACCACCTCAAGCTGAGCAGGGCCGAATATTACTTAAAGTTGAAGAACTTTTCTCTGAGCTGGATAGCGGTATAGAAAGCCTAAAAACCGCCCGTGAACAACTCAAGGTCTACCGGCAGTCACTATTAAAACATGCCTTTGAAGGAAGGCTCACCGAGCAATGGCGTAAAGACAATGCTGATAAGTTGGAGTCTGCCGAAGAGTTGTTGGTGCGTATTCAGCAAGAGCGCGAAGCGCGCTATCAGCAACAGTTGATGGCATGGGAAAAGACTGTTAGTAAATGGAAGGCAGATGATAAAAGGGGAAAAAAGCCTGCCAAGCCAAAGGTTCTAAAAGATATTCCTATTGATGCGGATTATCACGAGGGATTGCCCGAAATTATTATGCACTGGAGTTATAGTCCTTTGGGTCGTCTTATTGATGACCCAAAATATGGTACTTCAAAAAAGTGTGGTTATGATTCGGGACAAATTGGTGTTTTGAGAATACCTAATATTGCATCCGGGGTCGTGGATGCTTCTGACCTTAAATTTGCAGACTTTGATGAAGGTGAGCTTCAAGATTATCAATTACTGTCTGGAGACGTCCTGATAGTTCGATCTAATGGTAGCGTCTCGCTCGTTGGAAAGGGGGCGAAGATTTCTTGTGATGATGAGAAATATATATATGCAGGGTATTTAATAAGGTTAAGGCCCAATACTAAGTTGATTGAACCTGATTACTTGCTTTTCGGTCTCGAATATCATGGTATTAGAAAGCAGATAGAAGGAAAAGCTAAATCTACAAGTGGAGTGAATAATATTAATTCAGGTGAGCTACAGTCACTTATTTTTCCAATTTGCACGATTGGCGAGCAGAAAGAGATTGTCGCTCACTTAGAAAGAAATCTGTCAATAAATAGTGCTTTTATGGACGAAGTTGACCAAAACATAAAGCGAAGTGAAGCTCTTCGGCAGTCTATCCTCAAGAAGGCTTTTTCTGGTCAGTTAGTCCCGCAAGACCCCAGCGATGAGCCTGCCTCAGAGTTATTAAATCGAATTGCCGAAGAAAAGGCTGAAATAGAAGCCGCTGCGAAGGCTGCTAAAGCTACAGCTAAGAAAGCCAAGCCTAAAAAGCCCCACGCAAAGTCCAAGGAAAAAACCTAATGAATGCCGAATCAATCGTCTCCAAAGTTTGGAGTTTCTGTACCACTCTACGCGATGACGGTGTGGGTTATGGGGATTATCTTGAGCAGCTTACCTATTTAATCTTCCTAAAGATGGCGGATGAATACAGTAAGGCACCCTACAATCGTGATGTAGGTGTACCCAGCAAATACAACTGGAAAAGTCTGCGTACTAAAAAAGGGGCTGAGCTGGAGGTACATTACGTTACTTTGCTTCGTGAGCTCGGTGGCAAGAAAGGCATGTTGGGCCAGATCTTTACAAAGGCACAGAATAAAATTCAGGACCCTGCCAAACTCTCTCGATTAGTCGAGATGGTCAATGACACCGACTGGGTAATGATGGGGGCCGATACTAAGGGCACTATCTATGAAGGCCTGCTAGAGAAAAATGCCGAAGACACCAAGTCCGGGGCGGGTCAATATTTCACCCCACGTTCATTGATCCAGGCAATGGTGGAATGTATGCAGCCAGAGCCGAATCAAACTATTGCTGACCCAGCTTGTGGCACCGGTGGTTTTTTCCTGTCAGCTTACGATTATCTGGTCGAGCACCACAAGCTCAATAAAAAGCAAAAAGCGTTTTTAAAACACGATACTTTTCACGGTAACGAGATTGTCGCCAACACCCGCCGTTTGTGTTTGATGAATATGTTCCTGCATAATATCGGTGAAATCGATGGCGACAGTGCGGTGAATGGTAACGATGCGCTCGTTGCGCCACCGACTCAAACCGTTGATATGGTACTTGCCAATCCTCCGTTCGGTAAAAAGAGCAGTATGACGTTTACCAATGAAGAGGGTGAGCAGGAGAAGGACGAGCTGACCTACAATCGACAGGACTTCTGGGATACTAGCTCAAACAAGCAGCTTAACTTTGTGCAGCATATTCGCACTATGCTCAAATCCAATGGCCGCGCGGCAGTGGTGGTGCCAGATAATGTGTTGTTTGAAGGCGGTGCGGGTGAAACGGTTCGCAAGCGGCTGATGGAAAATACCGACCTTCACACTATTTTGCGTTTACCCACGGGCATCTTCTACGCCAACGGCGTAAAGGCGAATGTGTTGTTCTTTGATAATAAACCTGCTCAGAAAGACCCGTGGACTAAAGAAATCTGGTTCTATGATTATCGAACTAATGTACATCACACGCTAAAGAATAAGCCGATGCGCCTGGAGCATTTACGGGACTTTATCGACTGCTACAATCCCGATAATCGCTTTGAGCGAAAGGCTACATGGACGAAAAAGCGCAACCCTGAAGGTCGCTGGCGTAAATATACCCACAAAGAAATTTTGGCGCGCGACAAAACCAGTCTTGATATCTTTTGGTTAAAAGATAAATCACTTGCTGACCTGGATAACCTTCCCGAGCCTGATGTATTGGCGGAAGAGATTATCGATAACATGGAAGCTGGGCTGAACAGCTTTCGTGAAGTCTTGAGTGCCTTAGGTGAAAGTGCCTAAACTAACTATCAGGCCAATTACTGATTGTAATTGGTCTTGATTTTAATTTTATAACTTTGGAAATTCTAACTCATTGGGATGACTTTTAAGTTATCCAGGCTGGTGGTTTTATAGGTTTTAGAGTGCTTTATGATATATGAGGGCTAGATAGGATCGATACTTTCATACTTATTGATATTTTAAGTAAATGGTGGGCTCGCAGGCTTGAACCATGGGGCTGTCGAACATGAGCCGTGTATTCTAAGAGGCTTTTGTAATATGTCCCCGCGGATATGGACGTTGGTAGACTGTCTCATTCATAAAGATAGACTCTAGATTCCTTCCGCATAATATGCAGAATAGATTTTACTCTGGAGTCGGTATTTAAAAATAATCACTCAGAATTTTTCTTTTCTAAAGAATATTCTTTCGCGAGACCCAAACTCACTTTAATTTTTCAACTAAATATAGATTGGCAGTTGGATTCAATCAACTGTTTGTACAGACGTGAATTTATCCCATCTGAATACTTATTGAGGGCCTGGTTTTCAGGCTCTGTACACTTTTCGCACTGAGAGGCGGTTGATAGGGCGAATGAATCACTAATCACTAGTTGCTATTGCTCTGGTTTGTTGAGCTTCTTGTTCGCGATTCCGTATTGGCTTACTTTATATTCTGGGAAAATCTAGATCGGCTACTGGATCATTAGGTTATTCCTGTGCTTTACATAGGGGTCGTAGGAACGGCTCGCAAGAAAAACCTAGTTAGCGAGGAACAATCCAGCATCGATAGCACTATGATTCAAGCCCGAACTCTACGGAAAAAACCTTCGCCTAGAAAGTGGCGATGATGGTTAGAGGTCAGGGGTGATGCAATGAAAAGCAATTTTTTTGAGTGAAATACGTACAAGTAAAGCGTGTACCTCGACCCCTGACTCATGTTTAATAATTGGTATGAAGCTCTGAGGCTCGAATTAAAGAGTCCTTGGTCTCCTTCCTTGGAGGGTGAGGCCTCAGTGCCTTCCGTTGCCTATTTTTGTTCATTTTTGATACGCACATATATCTCTTCTCGATGGACTGAGAGGGATTTGGGTGCACGAATGCCTATCTTTACTTGATTGCCTTTCACTTCCAGCACTGTGACTGAGACATTGGTTCCAATTCTTAGATTTTCGCCTGTTCGGCGCTTTAGGATCAGCATGTTTGTTTCCTAGCGATACTCAAGCTGTGGGTGGGTATTCCTTGGTGGGGAAGCTTGGTAAGTGATACTTGGTGGAAGAGAGGGGTGGGGCGCGGGGACGGTGGGCGCAGAATAGGAAAAGGCGCGCGCTAGGCTCCCATAGCTTGGGGAATTGCTCCAAGCTGCTGGTTGTGCTCCACTTTATTGAAGACGAGCGGGTTTCTAGCGTAGTATGCATATAGCCATCTTGATAGGTTCTTTATCAATTTGGTTAGCTGGCCCCTGGTGTTGCAGCACCTTGGGTCAGCGCCTTTTCTCTAGTCTTACTTCACGCTGCCGTTCTCCTGTTTAAGAGTTGGCTCTTTTTAGAAAATTCCTGGGTCTATTTTTAGGGTGGGTTTTACAGAATTTGCCTACCCGCAGCCCCAAGTTCTGATATTTATCACTCAATTCTACGCAGAATTGATCCTTAGAAAAACCTAATAAATTTCAATAAGATAATTTTGACGCCGATATTTTTCTATGTGTTCGTATAGGAGCTATCAAATTTCTATTGTGTAGCTAGTATCTTATGACGTTCTTCTTCAGGCAAAACTCTGGAAGATTTGTACTTCAGTTTGCTGAATGCGCAGGGTCGTCTTTGCGCTCTGCCCTCCATGTATTACACATTACTAGTTACGCAAAGCGGAGAGGGCTAAATAAAGCGAAAGCTTAAGGGGACAAGGGGAGTTTTAATCAATGAAAGAAGATGTGAAGGAAGATCAAATTTTTGTTGATAAGGGGAAGCTTTTTGACTCTAGCTTTGACCTGAATGTGAATCTATTTAGAGGAAGGAATCCTAACAATAGTGATCCAATCCTGTATCCAATTTTGAAATGATTTCTTCTATCTAATGGCTGGGTTCGAAATGAAGATATCAACACCTATAAAAAGGATGGAGAGTTATGGGTCGACTGTAAATCTGTTGAAAGCAAAATGCTGTGACGGTTCCGGGGCCCCAACTGGAGGTGTATGTCCATGAATCATAAAAGGAGAATAGGGACAACTAAGTTTGGTTTAATTATAGCTGCACTTATATTGTATAGCGGATTATCAAGTGCAGAAGATATATCATGGCAGGAATTTTCAATACCTTTAGATGACAGGTGGTCAATCATCGAGAAAGCGCATGGGCCATTAGTACTAAAAAACAATCAGTCCAATGGTAAGCTGCACATTATTCTACGCAAGTCTAGAGATGTTGACGATAATATATCATTAGGATTGGCTAGAACTTTAGAGGTTCATCAAGCGCATAAAAGGCCAATGAAGAGCGAGATTATCGGTAGCTTTGAAGGATATCTGATACCTATTAGCACATCTGTAGATTGCAAATATAGTTGGAACTTGAAATCTGATCCTGATCTATTGCTTATCGTTTATTACGAAGTCAATTGTGAAAAATTGGACATGAAAAGTGTTGAACAGCTGATAAGAAATATAGACTACAAGAAAAAATCAGGAGACTTATCAGCCCCCGTTGCAAAATGAAAGATACGGATTGATCAAAGAGCTGTAAATGGATCTGAGCGAACGGCTCGTACATTACAATAATGATCGCCCTCATCAGGGTAAAAAGTGTTGTGACCGAACACTGATAGCAACCCTTGAAGAGGATAAAAATAATCTGGAAGGAAAGGCTTGCAAACTAAACTTGACCTGACAGAGCACCTTCTGAAAAAACGGCAACAGTCAGATCAAGTCTGAATTACTACATTTCAGAGCATTTCCCGGTCTACTGTCTTACGTAGACCGGGAAATGCTCTGGCGCTGGGTTTAATCTGCCTTAACCCAACTCCACCAACCTCTGCATCAACGGAAAATACAGCGCACACCGAATATTCCGCTCTCCCCGCGCATAAAAGAGCTTACGGTAATTTTCCAACTGATTCCGATACTGCTCCAGCTGAGCCGCAATAAACTCTTCCTGGTTTTCCTCGCCACTGGGCTCTGCGGTTTTGTAATCGACAATCCAGCGAGTTCCTTCATTGTCGATAAAAGTGCGGTCCACAATGGAGCGCCGTAACTGCCGGCCGCCGCTGTGGAGTTCCAGTTCGCAGGCGGATTCCCTTAGTGAACCATCTAAGAGCCAGCGGCCGGTGGGGCAGTTGAGGCTGTTGCGTACGGCGATCTCCACTTTCTCAGCAGCGCGGTCCAGGCTAGTGGCGGATAGCCCTAATTGTTTCAGGCGCAGTTGCCATAGGGGGCGTTGGGCTTCCAGTTTGCTGGGTGTCCAGTCGTTAATATTGGTCTCGGCAATAGTGGCGAGGGTTTCGTGGGCTACGGTGCCGGCGTGTTTGAGCCAGCGCAGGGCTACCTGGCCCAGTTCGGGAATATTGTCTTCTTCCTCTGTTTTCGGTTGGTAATCTGGCATGCGGTATTGGGCCAGCCATTCCTGCCGGGGCATGGCTTGGGGTTGCCATTGGTTGGGCAGGCGCAGCAGGTAGTCGTGATCTCTGCTGGCTTCGTCCTGGTTTAGCAAGGATTCTTCCGTTTCCAGCCGGTGGCACCAATTGCTTTCCTGGTGGTGCAAAACACTGGGCCAAATGCCGGCGAGTAGGGCGGCGCTGCCGGGCGCTTTAAGGTGGCCCTTTTTTTCATCCCGGTTGATGCAGGCCAAAAGATGCAGCGAGCGGATGGCGCGGGTGCAGCCTACATACAGCAGGCGGGTGCCTTCTAGACGTTCGCGTTCGCTGTTGTCGTGCTTCAGGTATTCAAAAACCGGGTCGCGGCCGCCACGCGCATTTTTGGGGGCGAGCAGGAAGCGGCTTTCGCCTTCGCGGCTGAGCCATTCGCTCCAGCGCAGCAGTTGGTCGCTGCCGGGTTTGCCGCCTTGGTCCAGGCCTGGGATCAGTACGTGTTCGAACTCCAGCCCTTTGGATTTGTGAATGGTCATCACCTGCACTTTGGCATCCTGGGCGGGGCGGGCGTAGAGCTGTTCCAGGGCCAGGGTGAACTGTTGCCAGTCAGTAATGGCTCCGCCGGTATCGAAGGCTTCTAATAATTGCAGAAAATCCTGCACATTATTCAGGTCAGATTTTTGCGCTACGGTGGCGGGGCCGCCCAGTTCCAGCCAGAGGCCTTCAATCCAGGTGCGCAGGGGTTTGCGGCCGCGCTGTTGCCAGGCGTGCAGCAGTTTGGGGGCCACTTGGGCCAGGCGCGTGCGCCCTTCGTCGCTGAGCAGGGCGATATCGTCTACTTCCTGCAAGGCCATTAATAATGGGCGTGCGCTGGTATCGGTTACGGTGATATCCCCATTGCCCCAGTTGGCCAGGGTGTAAAGGTCTGGCAGTTGGAGTCCACACCAGGGGGCGCGGAGTACGGCCAGCCAGCTGATTCGGTCGCTGGGATCGAGCAGGGCGCGGGTGAGGCTGAGTAAATCCAACACCACCATTTTACTGGCGAGTGGCGCCAGCTCTGGGGCCTGGAAGGCGATATTGGCGGCGCTTAGGGCCGGCAGAATTTTTTGCAGGTGTTTTTTCTTGCGTACCAGAATGGCGATGCGGCTCTCCGGATCTTGCGCTTGTAATTGCTGCACCAGTTCAACCGCTTGAGTGGCTTCGCGGTTGCGGTCTTCGTCATCGATGCAGCCGTAAAAATTGACCGAGGGCTCGGGCCATTTGCTGCCTTTAAAAGCTTCGGAGTGCAGATAGCGCACGGCGCCGCGACCGATATTGTCCGCTTGCGGAAAGGCCCTTTGGAAAGTCTCGTTGACCCAGTTCACCACCGCACTTTCGGAGCGGAAATTTACCTGGAGATCGAGGGCTTCCAGGGGGACTTCACCGATACCGCGTTTGCGCGCATCCAGGAAAATACCCACGTTGGCATTGCGGAAGCCGTAACAGGATTGCATGCCGTCGCCGACAATAAATAAGGTGCGACCGTCTCCCTGCTGCCAGCCGGCAGTGAGTTTTTCCAGCAGTTGTAGCTGGGTGTGGGAGGTGTCCTGGAACTCGTCCACCAGAATATGCTGGGTTTGCAGGTCCAGTTTTAGGGCCAGGTCTGTGGGGTTGTCGCTATCGCCCAGGGCGATCAGTGCGGCCTGGGCCACTTCGGTATAGTCGGTGGCGCCAAGCTGTTGGAAAACCAGCTTTAATTCTGCGACCAATTTGGGCAGTACCTGGGCGAGCCCTTGCAGCAGTTGCCATTGGCTCTGTTGCAGTCCGCTGGGGAGCTTGCCCACTTCCCGCAGGGCGGAGAGCAGCGGTTCGTTGCCTGCCAGTTCTGCCAGCAGGTCTTTCATACGCTGTTTGTATTCTTCGGCGATGGGGCGCTCGGGATCTTTTTTATCCGGCAGGCCAAAACCGAGTTTTTTATTGATGCCGCCGCCTTTGCGCAGATCACCAGTGGTGGTGAGGAGCAGGCTGCCGAGGGCGAGCCAGGCGGGCAGGCCGCTGCTGTCTGTGCTGGGGAAATCGTCCAGTTCGGCGAAGAGGCACAGGCCGTGGCTGGGGTTTTCCTTTTGTAGATTGCCGCCGGCATAACTGGCCAGCTCCAGCAGTTCCCCGGCATAACTGCCGAGGGCTGTGGTGAGGTCTTGCAGCTTTTCTGCTACCAGTTCGTCGATGACAAAATGGAAATAGTCCTGGGCGCCGTCGAAGTTAACGCTCAAAAGTGGGCCGAGCCATTGCTCGCGCTTATCCAGCAAAATACGCAGCAGTTTATTGAGCTGGCCCAGGTCGTTGTCCAGGTGGAGCAGTAGTTGCTGTAGGTCTGCGTCTGGGGTTTCGCCATTGAGGTGTTTGAGCAGGTTCACCACGGCCAGTTCGAAGGCGATTTGAGTGCGCTCCAGGGGTTCGCCCGGTGCGCCCAGGCCGCTCTCGATCGGCAGTTGGCTGGCGAGGTTGCGGCAGAGGCCGTCGATGGTTTGAATACGCAGGCGCTGGGGTGTTTGCAGCAGTTCCCATTCCAGTTCGCGATCCCGCTCCAGCAGGGCGCGGGCCAAATCCCAGGTGATGGCATCGTGGGGGTTATCTGGCCGGGCTTGGTCGCGGGCACTGTGCAGGGCGCCGATCAGGCGCTCGCGCATTTCACCGGCGGCTTTGCGGGTGAAGGTAATGGCCAGCACTTCTTCCGGCTGCTGGCAGGCGGCGAGCAACTTTAATACGCGCTGGGTGAGCAGGCCGGTTTTACCGGAGCCCGCCGGGGCAGACACGGCAAAGCTGCGACTGATATCCAGGGCTTGGCTTCGGGCGTCGGCATCGATGGGGCGGCGCAGGGCGGGAGTGGTCACGACTTCGTTCATTCGGTTATTTGCTCCCTTTCCGGCCAGCGGTTCAGGGGCCAGAGTTCACTGTTGTTATCGGTGGGCCGATCAAAGGCGAGGGTGGCTACACCACTGCGATATTCGGTGGCGAGGGATTCCATGCTGTAGCGCCAGTGCTCCACCAGATTGCTCCAGGTGCCGTAGGGGGATTCTTTTTCCGTATCGCCCACGGCTTTAATACCGGTAATGGAGTGCTCCAGGTCTCCGCAGCCATTCCATTTGCAGTCGCCGTTGCGCACCTGGCCGAAGGCGATGGCGTGGGCGTCCGGTTGGAACAGGGCGTAGAGCGGCAGCTGGGGTTCGCGGATGCGCTGGGTAAGCCAGTCGCGAATACTGGGAATGCCGGTTTTGTAATCGATTACCAGTTGTTCGCCGCTGGCGAGTTGGTCCAGTCGGTCCAGGCGCAGGTTAAAGTGCAGCCCGCCGATTTCCACGGCCTGTTCCCATTCGACTTTTTCTACGGAGAAATTGGGCCTGTCCAGTTCCACGGACAGCCATTGTTGCAGCAGGCGCTCCAGGCGCTGCTTTTCCATGGCCCAAAATCCGATCGGCAGGTGATTGTATTTTTTGCGCACACTGCCGAGGGAGCGCTCCACTGCTCGTTCGATTTGCGCTTGGCGTTGCTCATCGTCCATAGCTTGCAGTTGTGCGAGGGTGCCGCACTGTTGCCAGAATTCCGCCAGTACCTGGTGCACCACATTACCGCGCTCGGCGGGGCCGAGGCCGATATCCGGTTGGGTAAAACTGCTGGCGCCGAGGCGGAAGCGCAACTGCGCATTTAACGGGGACAGGGCCTGGGCCTTGAGTACCGAGGCACCGCCGCGCACCCGTTCGCATTCGGCGGGGGTAAGTGGCGGTAGCTTTTTGTCTTCGATTTTTTCCAGTTGGCAGGCTTGCGCCAGTTGGCTGTAATGATGGTGCAGGGCGCCTTCGGCAAAGTGCTGGGCATGTTGCGGGCTTTCAAACAAGCTGCTCAGCCCCTGCTGCACACCGTCTTCTTCACAGGTGTAACTCACGACGATATCGCCGCTGGCATTCTGCAGGTCGGCGGTGAGTTCTCGGGCCAGTTCCAATTCCCGCTCGGCGCTGGCGCGGGGCATTTTCCAGTGTTTTTGCCATTGAATCGGCAGCAGCGGATTGGGCGCCGGTGCCGGCGGCCACTGTTGTTGGCCGAAGCCGACCAAGCGCAGGTGATCGAAGGCGAGGCCGCCGGCTTCCAGTACCCCGAGAATTTGTAAGGGGCCATCGCGGGTTTCCGCTTGGAAGGGGGTGCGGCTGGCAATCTGACGCAGCAATTGCAGGGCCTGGGTGAGAGTAAGGTTGCCACCACAGGCGCTGAGTGCGGCGAACTCTTCCAGGATGGATTCCCACTGCATCAGCTGCTGGTATTCCTGGCTGTCCGGGTTGCGGTTGCCGGGCCAATTTAAAGCGGTAAGTGTTTCGGAAAAACGCGCGGCCCAAATTTCTGCGGGGGCTCGCTGCCATCGCCGGGCGCGTTCGGCCATTTGTTCCAGCTGGCGGGGCAGTTGCGGCGATTCTAAGTGGAGGACTTCTGCGGTGCGCTCGGCCCAGTAGCGCAGGGTGGCGCCGTCGATGCGGCGAAGTTCCAGTTTTTGTAAACGGCGGAACAGGGCGCTGCGCAGCCAGGTTTCACTGTCGTCACCCCAGAAGGGGCTGAACAGGATATTTTGCAATTGGGGGTAATCCCATTCGTCTTGCAGTAGCGATAGCAATTGCAGGGCGGCGCTGCCGACCGGTGTCTGCGCCAGAGGCGTACCGGCGGAGAAGTTAAACGGCAGTGTGTAGCGCGGTTGCTGCGGGTCCAGGTATTGGGGCTCGAGCACGCGGGAAAATACCGCTTCCACCTGAGCGCGGCACTGGCCCAGATTGTTCACGACTATGCCGACGCTGTGGCCGGGGTTTTCGGCGAGCTTTTGTCCGGCCCAAAGAGCTGCTTGGTAGAGTTCTTCATCCAAATCGGCGCAGGCGGCTACGGATAATTCACTCTGCTGGGTAAGTCCCGGCCTTTCATTAACGGCTGTTGCACCTGCGTGAATCAGGGCATTGGCGAGGGGCGAAATCTGGGCAAAGCCGGCAGTATCAATTTGCGGCAGGGGTTCCAGAATGCCTTCTTGGAATGCGCGCAGGGTCAATTGATCGCGCTGGTCTGGTGTGATGGCGCTGTGGGCCTGAAGCTCAGAGGCAAAGGCCTTGATCATGGCGCACAGCGGCAGTTCGTCGCTGCGCATAGAGAGTGCGAACTGTTCCAGTAGGGGAGTTAGCGCTTCATCTATTTGCGAGAGGTCGGAGATCAGCTGCCATTGGAGCAACTGCGCCAGGGCGCTATCGGCATCCCGGCACAACTGCTGGCTGTTGAGCAGTTGCCGATCCAGGGATTCGTTCAGGGCGCGCTGCCAGAGTAACTGCCGCTGCTCGCGATTCAATACCTGCTGTAAGGCGGGTTGCCAGTTGCGCTGTTGCAGCTGGAACCAGAGTTTGTCCAGCCAACTGCGCAGGGACTCCACCGGCGGTGGCATCCAGCAGGCACCGGGCGACTGCTGCGCGGCAAACACTTGTTGGCAGCGGTTGCGCAAACGGTTGTTGGGGGTGAGCAGCAGTCCTCCGGGGGGCAGCTGCGCAAATATTTCGAGAGCGGGAAATGCCGGCTTCAGCATGAATTCGGGTACCGGTTAGGGCTTGTTATTCGGGGAACGGTCGCGGTTTGTGACGGAGCTGTCAACCTTGTTGCACGCTTCTCATTATCTATGGTCTGGATGCGAGGGGTTCGGCTACTGGGGCGAACTCGCTGAAGGCCCGTTCGATATTGCCGGTTAGGTCAACTGTGCTGGTGATCAGGCGGCCAGTGTTTGGGGTATCCGGCAGCATCAGCTCAAGTTCTTCCAGCCACCAGCGCACGCGCCGGGCGATGGCTTCGCCGGAATCCAGCCATTGGATTGAGCGGGGGGCGAACTGGTCCAGTTCATCCCGCAGCAGGGGAAAGTGGGTGCAGGCCAATACGGCTATATCCACCTGATCGCCTCCGGCGGTGTGGAATACCCGGTGTAATACCGACTCCAAATCCTTTGCGGTGATGGCTTCGCCGCGCAGTTTGCTTTCCGCCAGATGCACCAATTCCGGTGCGGGCACATTAATTACCCGGTTGCCGTTGGCAAATTGCTCGATCAGCTCGCGGGTGTAGCGGCGATTGACGGTGCCTTCGGTGGCAATCAGGGCAATAGTGCGGGAACGGCTGGCGGCAGCGGCGGGTTTCACAGCGGGCACAACACCCACTACGGGTTTCTTCAGAGATTCGCGCAACTGGGGTAGGGCCAGGGTGCTGGCGGTATTGCAGCCCACCACTAAAATATCGGCACCGCAGTGCTCCATCATGGCCTGGGCCTGCTGGACGATGCGGGGGCGCAGTTCCTCTTCGCTTTTGTTGCCGTAGGGGTAAAAGCCGTTGTCCACACCCAGGTGCAAGGTCAGGCCCGGCATCAGGCGGCGGATCTCCCGCGCAATGCTGATGGCGCCCACGCCGGAATCAAAGATCAGGGCGCTGGGGGCTGGGCTATCTGGGTGGGCGCTGTGTTTGTGCATGCGTTCTGGAGTACCAACATCGAAACCAATCCTCCAAGAATACCTCAAAACTCCACGAAAATTCCCGTTGCAGGTATCAGGGAGCAATAGCTTCCTCTGGCGGACGCACTTTCCATAGTCAAACTGGTAGAATGATGGTTTCGCCTCTAGCTAGGCAAGCCAGTGGGGATAGGCCCCTGGCAAAATCCTGATTTATCCTTCTCTTTCCGGGTCTGGGAGTACCACTCTATGCCAGCGTTCCCGCTGCAATTGAATGCCGATCATGCGGTGATGGCGGCTGTTGCCATCTTGTTTCTGTTGGGCTTGGTGTTTTGGTTGGCGCGAGCCAGTAGCCGCCGCGCTTTATTGCAGAGCCAAGCCGCTTTACAGGTGGCTCAGGCGCGGATCGATAGCAGCCGCGAGCGGGAATCCCAACTTGGGGTTGAAGTGGAATCCCTGCGTACCGAGTTAGCGGACAAGCTGCAACAGCTCACGCGAAGCCAGGTGCTCGTAGAAAAAGGGGAGGCGGCCCTGGCGGAGCAGCGCAAGCTGATGGAGCAAATGCGTATTGCCATGGGTGAGCAGTTCGAGAATCTGGCCAACCGGATTTTTGAAGAGAAGCAGCAGAGTTTCGTGCGCCGCAGTGAAGACAGTTTGCGTAAAAGTCTCGATCCGCTTGAGCGCCAGTTAGGGGATTTCCGCAAGCGAGTAGAGCATGTCTACGATCGCGAAAATGCCGAGCGCAACAGCCTGCTCGGGCAGATCAAAGCGTTGCGCGAGCAAACCCAGCGCATCAGTGATGAGGCCCTTAACCTGACTTCGGCCCTGAAAGGGGACCGCAAGATCCAGGGTAACTGGGGTGAAGTGGTGCTGGAGCGTTTGCTGGAAGAGTCTGGCTTGCAGAAGGGTCGCGAATATGAAACGCAAGTAACTCTGACGAGTGATGGTCGCAGGCGCCAGCCAGATGTGATTGTGCGCCTGCCGGAAAACAAAGACCTGATTATCGATTCCAAGGTCTCCCTGGTGGACTACGAGCGCTATAGCTCGGCGGAAACCGATGAGGAGCGCACCCAAGCCCTGAAACAGCATGTGAATTCCCTGCGCGCCCATATCACCGGCCTTAACAAGAAAGCCTACGAGCAGCTGGAGGGTGTGCGCACCCTGGATTTCGTCTTTATTTTCGTGCCCATTGAGGCTGCGTATATGTTGGCTATGCAAGCGGACCCGGACCTGTTCCGTTTCGCGTATGAGAAGCAAATTGTCCTGGTGAGCCCCACCAGCCTGATGGCGACCCTGCGCACCGTCGAGAATATCTGGCGCTACGAGAAACAAAACAAGAACGCGGAAAAAATCGCTGACGAAGCCGGCAAGCTGCACGATCAGTTTGCTATGGTGCTGGAGTCACTAGATGTTCTTGGTGACCGCCTGCGCCAAGCGGATGACGCCTACCAGCAGACCTACAAGCGACTGGCGACAGGGCGTGGTAATGCGGTGAAGCGTATCGACAGCTTGCGTAAGCTGGGTGCTAAAACCCGTAAGCAGATTTCTGCTGAACTCAAGGAGCGAGCCAATGCTTCAGAAGTGAAGGCGTTGTCACAAACGGAGATGTCAATGACGGACGATTAAGTTCCTTTGAAGAACTCAGCCTGCGCGCAGGATGATTATCAATGGAAATTCATAGTCTGGTGAGACATAGAAAAATTCCTGTGACGCTGGGGCTAATCTGCGAATAAACAGTCCCTAATGGGTTTTGTTCTTGGTGGTTGCTGCGTTTATGGCTCATGCCCTAGGCGCTAACAATCAGCAACGGCCAACTGATGTGCTTGGCACATTGCTTTTCTATTTTTGCCAATATCGGATTGGCATTGTTTAAGGTGTTTATAAAATGATGGTATTTCCACTATGGCTGCTTATTCTTGCAGCGGCGATCATTTTTGTCCTCGCTATTGTTGCCGGTTACTACTTGCGCAAGCTTGCCGTCGCTCAAAAAAAACAAGCTGAACAGTTGGCTGAGCTGGAGAAGGCTGCAGAGGATCAGCGTAAGAGAGTGAATGACAGCATTCAGATTATTGCCCGCACCTTATTGGATGATGGGGTTGGCCTCACTGAAGCTTCTATTCGTATTCGTGTTTTGTTGGATGCTTTACAGGTAGGCGAGGAGGTAAAAGAGGAGTTTGTGGCTTTTTACACTATCGCGGAGAAAACCAGTCATATCCCCATTTTAAAGGATTGGAAGCAGTTACCGCGGAAAAAGCAATTCCAGTTTGAGTTGGAAATGGCGCAGGTAGAGGCCGATTACAAGGATTTCGCAATGGATGCGGCTAAGCGCATTGTCGGCCGCTCCTTCTGATGACGATGGGGCTTAACGGCAAAACTTAGTCTGTAGGGCTGAACTTCAGATGAATTAAACTTCAGTGGGTAGTTGGCTGCCCACTGAAGTTTTACCGAAGCTTTTTCACCCACTTTGTGTTTGCCTTGTTATTTACATTGGTTCGACAATGTTACTTTTCAAATTCTAGCTTACAGCCTTAATTTGTCTGCTGTATTGGCTACCTTGTCCGTAACCCTTCACTTAATGTGAGAGTAGCCGGTTGTTCACTGTTTGATTGTTTGTCTTGTTGACCCAGTAGTAAGTTCCTACCCGTAGCTGGAGTAGCTAAGTAAGCGGTACATGAACCACATTAGAATAGACCACTACAATAGTCACTGGTTAATCTTGTTGTCGAGTAATTACCTCAACTTTAAGCTTCGACTGTATTTATTTCGATACATTTGTGGCGTCACGCCAGTAACGCGCTTGAAGATATCGCGAAAGGTTTTGATATCGTTATATCCAACATCATACATCAGTGATTGAATGCTGTCCTGTGTTTGTTCCAAGCGTTTTTTCGCCGCCTCAATCTTAACCTTTTGCACATATTCCAAGGGTGTACACTGTGTCGCTTGTTTAAAGCGACGAATGAGATTTCGCTTGCTCATATTCACCTTTGCGGCGACTTGCTCAACACTAATGTCGTCATGATAATTGCTTTCTATGTAGGATTGCGCTTTTAAGACAACACTGTCTTTATGCTGATTTAGACCACGAAATACTGAGAAATGTGCCTGACTGATATGGTCGCGGTGAATGGAAAATTTCTTGCTTATTTCAATACCTATCTCGTGCCCACAAAATTTTTCCACCAAATACAACAGTAAATTTAATGAAGAGAACGCACCACCACCAGTGTATGTACCACCATGATCAGTAACCACAAAATCACCCTGAATATCAATATCTGGATACCGCAGGCGCATATCATCCACCGCTTGCCAATGTGACGTGCAAGTTTTACCCGTTAAAATTCCAGCTTCTGCCAAAAAATAACTTCCAGTGCACATGCTCGCAATTTCGGTACCGACCAAATAATGTTGTCTTATCCAATCGACCGCAGCACGATTTTTATCGAGAATAGTTTCCCATTCACCGGACATTGCAGGGACAAGGATCAACGCCGTCTCATGTCCGGAGGATTTAGGTGGAAGGTCGGCAAAGGTACGCTGACAGTCGAATTGGGCAGGGGCATTAAGTAACACATTTCTACTCTTCTCACTGACTAATTCAACTTTGAACACCGGTGATTTACCTGCCGTTACCAGTATATCATTGGTACCAGTCAGTATATCAACCGGTGCTGCAGCAGCGGAAAGCACCACATCTTCGTAGATCAATATATAGATTTTTATCATGGGCCTTATGTCAATAAAAACTTAATTTTAGATTTCTTAATGGCACAAAACCACCTCTAATCTGGCATTTAGTCACAGCGTCAAAACACCTGAACAATCATATACTGCCCCTATCAACTCATCCCTATCCCTCAACTAACTCTTTTGGAAACCTTATGAATACCATTGTGAGTCAATCCGAGTGGCAAGAAGCGCTACTGGTGTTTCGTAATAGTGAAAAAGAACAAATGCGACGTCAAGATGCCCTTAATGCGGCACGTCGTCGACTTCCGTGGGCCAAAATCGACAAGCGCTATCAGTTCACCGGTGCTGACGGAAAAGCTGAGTTACTCGATTTATTCCAAGGCCGAAAGCAACTGATCGTTTACAACTTTATGTTCGGGCCCGACACTAAGTCACCCTGTGATGGATGCAGCATGATAGTAGATAACATGGGACATCTGTCGCACCTACACGCACGTGATACGTCTCTCGTACTGGTCTCCCTGTCACCCTACGAGCGTTTACCGGCTGTGAGTGAACGTATGGGTTGGCAAGTTCCTTGGTATTCATCTTTCGGCAGTGATTTCAACCAGGATTTTGGCGCGACTACAGAAAATGGGGAAATGTTCGGAGTTAGTGTATTTATTCGTGATGAGCAGTCCATCTATCTAACCTACCACACCACCAAACGCGGAGTGGAATATTTAGGCAGTATCTTTACTTACCTTGATCTTACGCCGATGGGTCGTCAGGAAATATGGGAAGATTCACCGGAGTGGGTGCCGCAATCACCCCCGTATCACTGGTGGAGAATGCACGACGAATATTGAACTAGAAATCGATTCTTTAATAACAATGAGGAGAACCATTATGTGCCCAATGTGCCTCAGTGTAGCAACCTGGTTGACGCTAGGTAGTATAACTACCGGCAGTCTCGTCACCTATGGGGTGAGTAAATTTCGAAGTCGTTCGGTAAAACCGCCGATAAAATAATAAGACTTATCTGGATTAGTTCAGACCAAATCTGACACATCTTCTTGAAATGAGGGGTTTACCGGTTTTGATGAAGGTGCCTGAACCTAAAAGCAAAACCAAGGATAAACCCCATGATCCATACTAATGATCGCATCATCAAACACAAG
>NZ_JBGMEK010000061.1:0-25882 GCF_041447265.1 Microbulbifer epialgicus | reverse complement strand
TCTTCGCCTCTATGTCAAGCTAGTTTTTGTCCGTTTTTTGACCCATGAAACTCTAAACTCTAGTATTAAAAGTAAGTTGCTCGAAAAGACAAAAGTTGTCGAGCGAAAACATCCCCTTTCTCTGACGGTGACCCTGAGGAATGGAAAAACCAAAATCTACCTGGATTCCACTAAAAAAGTTCCTTCAGTAGAACGGCAAACCTTTACAGCCATAGAGCAAGTGGCAGATAGCTACCTATTGATATACAGGCAATTATGGGAGTCCAGTAACTATGTCCTTTTAAGCTTGAAGAATGGCTTTGAGTACCCCCTGGCTGGCTACCCTCTTGTTTCGCCAAACCGCCAATATATGCTCACTGCAGCGCAGGACCTGGATACAGGTTTCAATGAAAACCTTCTCGAACTGTATCGTTTAACAGCCAGTGACCTCACACTTATTTATCGTACAAAACCTGAGGTATGGGGACCTGCAACTATTAACTGGGAAACAAACTCTCAGGTTACGTTCACCAAGAAGCAATTTAATCCCGATTATGGCGTAACAGAGAACAACCCTCTTTTTCTTGAGAGCAAAGCTCAACTTAAAATTGAGCCTGATAATCGTGTAATTCTTAACGATACGATTCCATAGTAACACTTGTTGAGTACCGTACATCTTAACTCTCTTATACCACTGGGTCAGGAGGAAAGAATACACTGCTCTGGAAGCGCGCTTTAAATACACCCCTGTAAGGTCGTAATCGGTATCCGTGCCTCATACGGTCACGAGCGCAGTGTATTCTTTCCTTCCCTCTTTTTAGTAACTCACTTTTGGAATGGCAGCAATCAAGCGGTGTTACTGGGAAATTAATCAATTATCTTTATTTTAAAGATCTTGCCATTCCCAACGAGCAGATAGACCCTTAATGTTCGATTCATTAACCGATATATTGGCCTACAGTTAAGCTTTCTGCTATGAAATAGCCAAACCTATAACATACTAGGCAGTGTCGCTTGCCTAGCTTTCAAGCAAAAGAGGGTTGCCCATGTCAATTGAGCGATTAAGAACTCCTGAGGAACGTTTTTCCCTACTGCCAGGCTTCCCTTACCAGCCCAAGTATATCGAAAACCTGGAAGGCTACGATTCAATGCGCATGGCTTACATTGATGAGGGCAAGCCAGATGCGGAAACGACTTTCCTTTGCCTGCATGGGGAGCCGACTTGGAGCTATCTTTACCGCAAGATGATTCCAGTATTTGTTGAAGCTGGACACCGGGTGATCGCCCCGGACCTGTTTGGCTTTGGCCGCTCCGACAAGCCGGTGGATGATGAGATCTACACATTTAATTTCCATCGCAACAGCCTTATGCGCCTGATTGAGCACCTAGAGCTTAAAAATATCACGTTGGTTTGCCAGGACTGGGGCGGAATCCTGGGCCTCACCCTTCCTATGGACATGCAAGATCGATTTACAAGGTTACTGGTAATGAATACCGCCATTGCGGCGGGAGACGGTGCCTCTGACGGCTTTTATCACTGGCGTAACTTCTCTATCGGAGTACCGGAAATCCCCGTTGGAGGCCTGATTGCCAACGATGCCCGATCTGAAGTCAACCTCTTCGATATAGTGGCATATGATGCGCCCTATCCCGATAACCGCTACAAAACCGGGGTTCGTCGTTTCCCCTCAATTGTACCAGTTGATCCCGGTATGGAGGGTGTAGAGCTGGGAATAAAAGCTCGGGAGTTCTGGTCCAAGGATTGGAATGGGGATAGCTTTATGGCAATTGGAATGAGAGATGCAATACTTGGTGAAAATGTAATGAAATTGCTAAGAAGCACCATCAAAAACTGCCCAGAACCACTCAAAGTTGAAGAGGCCGGTCACTTTGTACAGGAGTATGGCAAGGAAATTGCCGAAAAGGCCCTTGCCCACTTTCACCTGCAGTAGGTGCCAGCTCAGTAGTATAAGAAGGCAATGGAAAAACAAGTTCCAGTTTTTTATGCGGGATATATTTGTAGTCCTAATGAACCTCAAGCACTTAAGTTATCCTCAAGCTTAATTGCTGTCGTTGAGGCTCCTGTATATTTAGCCTTATAAGCTGTAAAAAGACGGAGAGGAAAAATACATCTTATTCGGAACTGTAGAGACATGGATGCCGATTACGAGCTTACAGGGATGTATTCACAGCGCGTCTCGAGCGCAGTGTATTCTTTCCTTCTGACCAGTTTCCTATTTCTACTCGCTCGCTACTGGACTACTGGCACAAGCTCTCTTTCCAATCCCTTACGATCCCAGCCCCCATTTTTCGCTGCGGCTTCATAAGTACTTTGCAGAAAGTCGAGCAACACCTCATCAGGTGAACTCGCTTTTCTCACCTCATCGTATGGGAGAATAAATTCTCCTAAATTTTCAGAGTAATACGCTGAAGCTGAACAAAGTTTCTGGCTTGAGAAATTTTTCGGTACAGGATAGGCATAGGAATAAAATGAGGCACTTTTAACGCCCCCACCACCCGGCCAGAACCCTGCGCTACTCACTTCATGAGAATATGCTTCCCTCGCGACCCAGTCGGGGAAGTTAGGTACACCTCCTGGGTGAGGTGGAGCTTCACGACCGGAAAAGCGGGTAACTGCCATATCAAAGCTTCCCCAAAAAAAATGTACAGGACTGCACTTCCCTATAAAGCGAGAGCGAAATTCTTTAAAGACTCTGTCTATCTGTACCAGGGCACGCCAGAAGCGAGTAGCAAACACTTGGTCATAATGACAATGCTCTATATCCTTTTCAAAGGGAATCCCATTTGGAATTTCACTGGGAGTTGTATAAATCTTTACGGAAAGGCCGAGCTCCTTCATAGCACCAACTACTTCCCGATAAAAGTCTGCTACAGATTGGGGCTTTAGTGTTATTGGGAGACTATCTCCATCAGTCGTCTGAATTAACAAAAGATGATCTATAAAATCAAATTCAATGGAGAACGCTCTCCCATCATACGGGATCGGGGAAGTATCCAATCCGCGAGATGTCACATAGAAGGGAACATGCCAGGAATGGTTGGTCCAAGGGGTCCGCGCTAATCGGATTTTCCCCACTATCTGGCTCCACATGTGCAAAGTCGCTGCCGTCTCTGACCATTGATCAAATGGAATATCTGGCCAGTCTGAACTCTTAGAGCGATTTAAAATATTTCTCATCAATATACTCCCTTGAAGATCTCGGAATTTTATCTGACTCGAAACTACCATATCAGCTACTAGTTTATTCAAGCTCCTATGAATAACTTCACCCTCGCAAGTCAATTAAACTAAATCTGTTGCGGTCAAGCCTAAACTACAATAAAGAGAAGAATAGGACTGATGCTATATAAAGTACGAGCACTATTGCTACCCCTAGCAGGGTCGTTCTGATTTTTGCTTCTGTGCCTCCCGATAGCCAGAAATAAAACAATCTGGTAACAACAGGCATTGCAATCCATGTCAAAGCTGAAACACTAATAATGCTGGAGAAAAATGTAGCAAATGCCGATTTCCAGTCTCCCATAAGCGGTAAGATCCAGATTGAAATCAACATAATTATTGGATAGAGCACTAGAATAATGAGCATTGCCATCTTCCATTGAGGTGGCAGCACTCTACTCTTAACTCCTCTTGCATGTGCAAGCCAATCCTCAAACCCCCGCCCTATTTTGCGATACTGCACCCGCTCAAGAAAAGATTCGGCCTCTTTTATTAACCCTTCGTGATCACGTGAGGATATCCATTGATTTAAATTGTTCTCTGAATCAAAACGGATTATTACTACCCAGTCATCCTGAAGCCCTTTGATTGGCCTGATAAGCTCCCTACCGAGAAACCCTGGATACCCAGCAGCTACATCACCAATTTTCTGTAACCACTTCTTATATTCTCCCAAACAGTTTGACTTAATACGCTGGAACACAACGATAGTCGCAGGAACTGTCATCTGTTTATTACTAGCAATAATTTGTTGCCGAACTCCTGCCCCCAATTCCCTCTCGCAAGCAGATAATACTGCTTGATAGCCATCCAACTTCAAGAAAGAGAGCAATTGCTCAACCGCCTCAAACTGAAATAGCTGAACCCACTCGTCTTGCACACCGGCAATTGGCTCAAATAGGCTAGCCTCAATTAGCCCCTCACAACCTAAAGCAACATCAGTGAATTTTTTATGCCAAAAGCTATAATCACAGCGCCTATGGGTCGGTACACGTTGGGAAATCACTACGCTGGCATTAGATTTGAAGTCAGTCGCCAATTCGTCACCTATATATCCAAAAGACTTCCAGAATGATGATTGCCTTTAAACTTAAACATAGTCAAAAAATATTTTTACTTGACTGCTAGTAGCAGGAGCCTCATTAAACTTCCCAGTTACTACTAGGTCAGAAGGAAAGAATACACTGCGCTCGAGACTCGCTGTGAATACATCCCCGTAAGCTCGTAATCGGCATCCATTCCTCATACGATCCCGAGCATAGTGTATTCTTTCCTTCCCCCTTTTTAGTATGCTCTCCCAATGCCAAAAAAATAACTCGAAAATTGTCACATAAAATCAAGTTTATGCACTTCAATAGCTACTGATTTTTTAGCCTCCAACTTTCAAGGGAATTATTACAAGCATATGTGAAGCCATAATGGTTGCCCAGCTAACAGCGTAAGCCAAGAAAAGTAGGAAATCAGACAGAGAATAATAGAGAACTCATAACCATGGGCAGGCATTTTATACTCACAATAAGCTCAAGCAGCTATGGAATTTTTCGGGGTCAATTGATTAATAAAATCCAATGCATTTCCATATAATCAAAAATAAACCCCTCCATAGAACACTATGGCGGGGCTTACATTAAGGGCCCGTAACAGGTCTTATCGACAACTATTTTAGTAGAGCTTCTCCTACCATTAGCACCTTGCCATTACGCTCCCCAGCAGCGGCGACCCGGACAGCCTCCTTAATGTCTTTCAGTGGATAAGTTGCGTGAACTGGTGCTGATAATTTCCCCTCAGCTACGAGACCGGTAATAGCTCCAAGTACCTCTTGTTGACGTTCTAAAGTAGCTGTGCCAAACCACTTGGCAAGCCAAAATCCGCGCACAGTAATATCTTTGAAGATGATAACACTTGGGGCCAAAAGGCATGGCTCTCGGCTAAGGGCACCGTAATTCACCAATGTAGCTCCGTCACAAAGTGTCTCACCCAGACGAGCTGTTGCCATTCCACCTACAGCATCAATGCCTAACCTGATCTGGGCACCGTCTGTTGCAGCTTCAACCCTCTGCGCAAGGTTCTTTCCGCCAACTTCGCCATCTACCAGTACGACATCAGCCCCAGCGGCAAGCAGTGGCTCAACCAAAGATGCTCGGCGTACTACATTTACGATTTTGAGGCCACGCAGCTTTGCCAAGGACGTGAGATAAGACCCCACACCAGAATTGGCTGCATTCTGTATAACCCAGTCACCCTCTTGAAGGTCTACGAAGTCATTCAGTAACAGGTACGCTGTTGGTGGGTTAATAGTGATCATCGATAACTGCACGGGGTCTACGTCGTTGGGCAGCGGGATTAACCCTTTAGCATCCGCCACCATATGGGTAGCCCAAGTACCGCTACCCACAGGCAGAAGCACCGTCTGCCCGATATCTGGCCCACTTACATTCGGGCCATGCTTAATAACTTTTGCAATACCCTCATTACCACCAATGGCAGGCAGCGGTGGCAACATGCCATATTCACCGGTCAAAGTAAGCACATCAGAGGGATTGATAGGGGAAGCGAGCATTTCCAGTAAAACCTGCCCCTCCTGTAACTCAGGCTCCTCAAATTGTACAGCCTGAATCACGTCCTGTGGCACAGGGCCGCGCTCTTGATACTCTGCCTTTAACATGTCGCCATATCCTTTTATTAATACGCTCAAATGGGCTTGTTGGTTCATGGTTGCTACGCCAAATACTTAGCAACACTCAGTCTACTGACACTAAATAATTGTTCAAGGATTTTGGGTATACAAGAAGTTCAGCATTTGAACCCGTTTGCAAAATATGGGATGGATTATCCTCCTCTTCTAGAAAATCACTTGAGATCAAATCAAGTGAACTAAAATAAATTTATTGGAATACACCCCCCGCCCCCTCTAAAACACAACTGAACCATAGATTTCTTAACAACTATAAGAATCGACCCCTTACACTCATTAACGAGATACCCGGCAAGCATATTCAGCCCCTTATTTTTAACCTGGCAATCTCTTTCTGTAGTTTCATGTCCAATCTAAAGAAAAATTCCGAGAAACCAAAGCTGAGAGAATGTGGATTCAGGATCAATAAGCGTAAGGACACATCGAGAAATTTTTATTTTTGGGGCCTATCCATACCGAACAATGGCGCTGCGGAGCGATAAAACTGATTAAAATGCATATTTTTGAAGTGCGATATAGTAGTTCCCTCTTCAAGACTTGATCCGACCTATCATCGCCTTGTTAATTTGGCTCCAGGCAATCGGGTACTTTTTGACACCTCTGATAACTTTTCGATTATTAATATCGATCCTCTAAAGATTATCAGCAACTATTTCCCTGGTGAGGATCTCGACGATTTATTCCTAGCATGAGTGAGTGCAATTAATTGACGATCGAGAGAATTTTCTTGGATCAGCAACCTATGCATCAATGTTGAATGCTCCACATGTGGTACAATTAATCATCCTGCCCAAATTCCCTGTTAGTTTATCACCACAACAAAAACACCTCCCCCTTTTAGGGGCTCTGTGTTGCAATAAAGCTTTTGCCTCCATCATCCCAACGGAAAAATCTCGATGTATAAGTGCAACTAGTTTGGCCGAATTACGAAAGGATGGTCGCTGTAGACACCTAATAGCTTCAATACTTAGATGGGCTTTTATTTTCCAGGAAGCATTGCAATGCCGACAGGTAATTTTTTTCATCATTTGGGCTTCTCCAGAATAAAACCCTGTATTCAACTTTGAATTTGCGTATCCAACCTGCACATCATCCCGTTATTTTCGATTATCTTACTCAGCCTCCTTTGGAGGCTATATGTCAGCCTTACGGTATAAGCTCGACCTGACTGTATATTGTTTTGGTCACATCACTTCACCCACACTTATAACCGAGAATCTGTAACGTTGCGGATATCAGCGTTAGGGACTTTTCTTTCACAAAGGAGCTGAGATTTATTTATCAGTCGCTTCCTCTTTACTTCTCTGATCAAGAGTTTCGTAGTCGCTGTGGTCAGGATGCTCCGAGTTACATACCATATAGCACTCTTCCCCTGCTCGCACTCCGTCTCCTCGTGCGAGCAAGCCTGAAAATTAACCCGATGTTTGGATTGCCGTATTGCCCCGTAAGCTTGTTGGCCCACCGGCTTACTAAAAAGACGATGACAGAGAATAGGTTTGTATGAGGCATGGATGCCAATTAAGGGCATACAGGCGTATATTCACAGCGTGTCGTAAGAGAGGTGCAATTTTTACCCGGCCTAACAGTAAAGGCCCACCTCTCATCTATTCCATGCCTTATTGCGCACTAGTACATAGAGTCGTTAAAATAGTGCAGAAATTGAAGTAATAAACCTGTTAGCGACACTTTAAAGGAGCTAGCTTGATGGAAGGAAGCCGTACAGATGTTCACCTACTCACTGTTTAAACACGCTCATGTAACCACTGCAGTCATCAGTATTTCTCTTTTTCTGCTACGTATGGGACTGGAGTTCAGCGGTAGACCCCAGTGGCGAAAAACGCCCTTACGTTGGGCACCCCATGTTAACGATACCCTGTTATTATCCGCAGCGATTGCATTGGTAATTATCGGAAGCTGGAACCCGGCCATTTACCATTGGCTTGCGGCAAAAATTGTACTCGTGTTTGGCTATATTATTGCTGGTATTTTCGCACTACGCCAATCCTTCTCAATGCGCACTCGAGCTATCGCCACTATATTGGCAGTGGTTCAGGTAATTTTTATCTTCTATCTAGCTATTAACAAACCAGCCCTGTAGAGTGCGCCTTGCCTGCCCGGCTCCCCCCGCTTGGCAGGCCCTTACTTCCTATCCCATACCTCGTGATCTATACCTTTAATGTCGTATTTACTAGCATCAAAGATCGGCTCCCTGATCCCCCGGTTTAGTTGTTCTTCATAATCTCCAAGCACTTTAAAGGCAACCCCTGAGAGCAGAATAATGGCCAGGATATTCGACGAAGCCATAAAGCCCATAGAGACATCGGCCATTCTCCACAACAAAGTAAAATTTGCAGTACTTCCACTATAAGAAACCCAAGTGCCAAGGAGAATAAAAAGCAAGAAGATTATACGGTAACAAAATATCGAAAAACGCGTGTGACATAAGAAGAAGACATTGGTTTCAGCATAGTAATAATTGCCAATAAGCGAAGTAAAGGCAAAAAACATCAAAGCAAATGCAATAAAGCCACTTCCCCAGGAACCCACCTCACTGGCCAAAGAGTCCTGAGCCAGCTTAACCCCCTCCACATTACCGACCATATACACATCGGCAACCAATATGATCGCTGCAGTGCAGGTACAAATCACGATGGTATCCAGGAAAACTGAGGCCATCTGCACATACCCCTGCACCAGTGGATGTTTTACGTCAGCTGCCGCACCAACATTTGGCGACGAACCAAGCCCAGCTTCATTGGCAAATAGCCCGCGTTTGATACCATTGGATACCACTGCCCCCAAAGTGCCCGCTCCAGCTTCTGTTACCCCAAAGGCATTCTTCATGATAGTGGCGAGTATTCCGGGTAGTTCATTCAAATTAATAGAAATTATTACTACAGCGACAGCTAAATAAACCAGCGCCATAATGGGTACTACAACACCTGCAAACCGCGCAATCGAGCGGATGCCCCCAAACACAATAATGGCTGCTATTAGCGTAACAATACCTCCCACCAATAGCGGGTTGATATCCCAAGCATCATTAATGGCTGTTGCCATCGCATTTGACTGAACAGCATTGAAGATAAAGCCATAACACATTATCAGGAAGATCGAAAAACTAACCGACAGCCATTTCCAATTAAGACCGAGCCCTTTTTCGATATAATAAGCAGGCCCACCACGGAAAGTACCCGGTTGCTCACCTTTTTCTTTATATACTTGAGCAAGGGTATTCTCGACCATACTGGTGGCCATACCAAGCCAAGCCACCATCCACATCCAAAATACCGATCCAGGCCCCCCAGCGGTTATGGCCACCGCTACTCCCGCAAGACTTCCAGTGCCAATTCGTGCCGCCGCACTAGTGGCAAATGCCTGGAAAGCCGAAATAGAGCCCGGGTGGTCCTTGTGGATACCACGCACCATAACCATGGTCATATGGCCAAAGTGCCTGAATTGAATGAAGCGGCTGCGGATAGAAAAATAGAGGCCCGCTGGCAGTAGGGCCACTATAAGGACTCCGAGCCACCAGACTCCTGCGACGCCTCCCCATAAGAGCAGATTGGCCCAGTCAATAACCTTAATAACTTGGTCCAACAAATCTTGCATCCACCGCTCCCTATGACAGCTTATTTATTATGTGCCCATATTGCTGATGATAGTTTTGAGTGGTAATAAGACTAGCAGCCCAGGAAGGTGATAGCTCAGCTGACAAAACAGTTTTTTGCGGGGAACCAGAAGTACGGCGAGGAGAGTCGCCTGCCACAAACCTCAAATCCAAGTGTTGTGGCAGGGAAGCTGGCAAGGGGAATCAGCAGAAAATCTCCCTGGCGCGCTCTGGCGATACTACTTTGCGCCCGCACTCCTCCGCAATCACCGCCAACGCTTCTATCAGTTGGCCGTTGCCGCTGGTGCGCTCTCCTCCAGGCAAATAGAATGTATCCTCCACTCCAGAGCGCAAATTCCCTCCCAATTCCGCAGTCTTGCGGTGAACGGGCCAAATTTCTTCACGCCCGATCACGGTACTCTGCCACAGGCTGTCCGGCTTCATATACTTGGGTATTAATTCGAGAAGCTCTGGATCAGCAGGCATACCAGAAGCCACGCCCATCACCAGATTGTAATTAGGCTTATCAACCATACCCACGTCCGCATACATGCCCACCGAACGCACTATTCCAAGATCAAAACACTCAAATTCTGGTCTTGTACCCGTCTCTCGACAGACTTCCAGCAGTTCTTCCACCTTATCTACTGGATTATCAAACACCATTGGCGACCAAGCCCAAGTGCCATTGGAACGCGCTTTCAAATAATTCAAGCTGCCGGCGTTACAGGCTGCGATTTCCGGTTTCCCCGCACGCACACACGCCAGGGGCCCCCTTTGATCCCTCCCTATAGTGCCGGTGGTAAAATTTAAAATGACACCAGGGCACTTGTCTCGTATAGCATCGGCGATCTCCAGTGCTACTTGTGGGTCCCAACTGGGTAAATGCCCCTTGCCCTCTTCTTGGGCGCGAAAATGTACGTGCATGACCGACGCCCCGGCATCGTAGGCCTCACGCGCGGAATTCGCCATTTGCTCCGGAGTGACCGGAACCGGGTGTTGCTGAGGATTGGTAAGCACCCCGGTCAGGGCGCAAGTAATTACCACTTCATCGGACATTGCAGGCTCTCCTGAATTATCTTTATTTAGGCCGCTTTAATTGGCAATCCAATGGATCTACCCCCCTGTGATTGCCACTCTCCAAGTGCCGGTGCTATTTGCCAGCACGAGTCCTTAAATTTGGCGCCCCTACACTTCTACATCAGGCAACCAGAAACAAAATACCAAGCGCTTGCTTGGTTACTGCAGCCTATCACAGGGCTGCCTCCTGAGAAAGGCACCTTGTGCCCCTCAATTCATCTCGGCAGAATACAAAACAAATATGGAAAAAGTACCCAATGAACGAGGCCCCCATGATAAAAACCGCCCCCTACGGCAGCTGGAAATCCGCGATCAACGCAGAACTTCTTGTAGAGGGCAGTGTACGCCTAGCAGAGGCAAGCCTTGTTGATGGACGCTACTACTGGATAGAGTCCCGTCCGGCAGAGAAAGGCCGCAATGTACTTGTACAACACTGCCCAAAAAATGGACAAAAAGATCTCACCCCCGCCCCGCTCAACGTGCGCTCTAAGGCACATGAATATGGCGGCGGAAGCTATCTGGTAGAGGGAAACACCCTGTATTTTGTCCTGGCAGAAGACCAGCGCATTTACCGCTTAAAATTAGGCAGCTCCCTGCCAGAGGCCATTACCCCCGAAGGGAATTCCCGTTACGCGGATATGGTTCTGGATGTAAAAAGAAATCGCCTGATTTGTGTCGAAGAGGAGGACAGCGGCCACGATCAAGGAGTAGAAGCCCGGGCACGTATTATCGCAATCAACCTGGAAAACCCTTTGGCCGCAGCACCGACGGTTTTGGTGGAGGGCGCAGATTTTTACTCAAACCCAGCCCTGAATACCGACTGTAGCAAGCTCAGTTTTCTGCGATGGCATCACCCCAACCTGCCCTGGGACGCTACAGAGTTATGCCTCGCCACTTTAGATGGCGGCGGCAAGATCGGCGAAATAACCCAAGTAGCGGGAGGCGAGAATGAATCCATTTTTCAACCACAGTGGTCACCACAGGACGAACTCTGTTATGTTTCCGACCGCAACAATTGGTGGAACCTCTACAAACTAGGGCAAAACACCCCTCTTTGGGAAAAAAATGCCGAGTTCGCCACACCCCAGTGGGTATTTGGTATGTCCACTTATGGTTTCATAGGAACTGAAGAGATTCTCTGTACCTTTACCGAAGGCGGTCGCTGGAATCTGGCCCTGCTCAATACCCGCACTGGTCAGCACCATACGATCCCCCAATCCTACTGCGATATTGAGAGCCTGCACTGCGAAAACGGCAAAGCCATCATGATCGCTGCCGGAGCCGACAGTTTCCCCGCAGTGATAGACTTCGACTATCCATCGGAAAGCATTGAGATCATCGCTAGCAGTAACAGTAAAGCACTACCTGGTGGCCTGTTCTCCCGTGCCCAAGAGATCACTTATTATGTAGGTTCGCGCGACGTACATGCTTTCTATTATCCACCCCACAATCCAGACTACTCCGCGCCAAAAGGTGAAAAGCCCCCATTAATTGTCTTTAGCCACGGAGGCCCAACCGGTGCCACTTCTGCCGGGCTCAATCTCAAAGTGCAATACTGGACCAGCCGCGGATTCGCCATTCTGGATGTAAACTATTCCGGTAGCACGGGTTACGGACGAAAATACCGCGACCGTCTTGAAAACCACTGGGGTATCTACGATGTAGAGGACGTCTGTGCCGGCGCTGAGACCCTGGTAGAAAGGGGGCTGGCAGATCCAGAACGATTACTCATTAAAGGCGGTAGCGCTGGTGGTTATACAGTCTTGGCCGCGCTCACCTTCCACAATACCTTTAAAGCCGGCGCCAGCCACTATGGCATTGGCGAACTGAGTAGCCTTGCTAAAGACACCCACAAATTTGAATCCCGCTATCTGGATAAACTGGTTGGCCCCTGGCCTGCCGCAGAAAATATTTACCATGAACGCTCCCCAATTAATCATGTGGAAAAATTAGGCTGCCCGGTAATATTCTTTCAGGGCATGGAAGATAAAGTAGTGCCCCCAAATCAAGCAGAAACTATGGTAAAAGCCCTAAAAGAGCGAGGCATTCCTGTATCCCATATTACCTTTGCCAACGAGGGCCACGGTTTCCGCAGCGGCGACAGTATTAAAATGGCGCTGGAAGGTGAACTGGAATTCTACAGCCGCATCTTTGGTTTCCCACTTGCAGAGGCAGGCCCCGGTATCACCATTGAAAACTTGTAATATGCTATATCCGAAGTTATTAAAAAGCGAAGGGGATGATTGTTGATTACGAGAGTACAGGGGTGCATTCACAAGGCGCCGCGATAAAAGTTTATTCTTTATTCCAACCCAGTAGTGAAAAGTATTAAGTACTACTGGGGCAGAAGGAAAGAATACACTGCACTCGCGACGCGCTGTGAATACATCCCTGTAAGCTCGTAATCGGCATCCATGCCTCATACGGTCCCGAGCGCAGTATATCCTTTCCTTCCCCCTTTCTAGTAACACTACGGGGAGATGAAGACTACCATCTCATTGCGACTCCCGATTAATCATTTCCTAAGACATGCAGCAAATGCATGCCGAAGTCGTTACTAACGGAGATCCCTGCCTAACCTATCTTTCGATGAATAACTGCTATAGAACAATAAAGCAAGCAATGTCACAAGTAGAAAAAGTTGTGAAATATCTCTTGCAAATTGCTTCCTTAGAAGTCATACCCAAGTTAAAAATATCCGGCAATCATCCTAAGAAACGGGATCGTCACCGACAGTGGAAAAGCGACGCTAAAAATACACCTTAAGCAATGCCAACCCAATGCTGGCCGTAACAACAGAGAGCAATGTACTAAGCCCGACGATATTAGCCGTAAGCTGACTGTTCCCCCCCATGGCATGGGCCATTACAAAGGCCGATATGGCGCAGGGCGCCCCCATCATGAGTATCAAATATCCCAGGTATTCAGGCCCCATACCCAGCCCTAAGCCAATTAGCAGGGAAACCACCGGAGCTACTACCAACTTCAATAGAGAAACCGCCAACGCTGTAGGTGAGCTGCGCACCAATGCTCGCATTTTCATACTTGCGCCGATACAGAGAAGCCCCAGCGGCAAACTTACAGACGCCAAGTACTGGATAGTATCTTGCAGAACCTCTGGCAGCCTGACTTCGAGCATCCGGCAAAGAATGGCTACAAGCACGCTGAGAATCAGGGGGTTCTTTACCAGCTCCCAAACTAATGTTCGCCAGCCAAATTTTGTATTCTTGCTGTAGAGTACAAATAGAGCAACGGCAATAACATTGAACTGAATAGTAAGCACCGCCACCAGCGCGGCGGAATCAGAGACCCCAGTATCACCATAAGCCTTTTCAATCCAGGCAAGCCCAACAATCGCAACATTTCCACGAAATGCCCCTTGAATAAAAGCACTGCGATCTGCCACCGCTACCGGACGTGCCAACAACCAAGCCAAGAAAATCATCACAAATGTCGTAAGGAATCCCGCCGTCAGTAAATAAATTTCCTGAGAGGGATCAGCCTCCGCTGAATAAATATTGATAAACAGTAGTGCGGGCAGGCTAATGTGGAAAACTAACTTGGATGCATCATCGATAAAACTACTTCGCACAACTCCCCTGAGGGTTAACAGGTATCCACCGATAATCATCAGGAAGATGGGTCCTGTGACCGACAATGCGAATACAAGGTTTTCCATAGAACATCATTCTTCCGTTTTCACTGCCTCCAGCGTGGTAGCAACCTCACTTCTGGAGCACTTCTCTCCCTCAGAGCTCTGAGCCAACTTATTTTCAGCTCTTGGCGCCAAGTTTGTGCAGCCGGTTAAGAGCTTTCGCCCAATTTCTACATCCAGCCGCTGATAAACTTGCTATGCCAAACACTGATGCCCACACAAATACTCCAGTGTCATCAAAACCATAGCAAACCGATCATATAGGTTGCCGTGTGGCGCCGGTAACCTTCATCGATCAGAGTGAAGCAGATCTCCAGAGTGGCGTTAAAACCAAGTAACAAAAGCACAGCCTTAGGTCACGCTTTTGCACTTGGTATGGTGGCGCCCAATAGACGGGTTTGGTATGTCGTTTACTACTGGGTCGGAAGTAAAGAATACACTTATCTAGCAACACGCTATGAATAACTCCCCCTGTACTCGCAATCGGCATCCATGCCTCATACGATCCCGAGCGCAGTGTATTCTTTTCTTCCCCTTTTTTAGCATGAGTTGGAAAGCATTTTTTAATCTGGAAGTGTGAAGCAGTTAAGACAGCCTCCATTGGCCAATTTGGTAGTCGGTATGAGTTTGTTCTTTGGTTTAGTGGCTTGACTGTTGCTTGATGGTGGGTTTCTACTCAGAATGGCCAATTTTTGGCCAGAGGCTATTTGCTTAACGGTCAAAAGCCAAGTTTTTTTCTTCTGAATACTGGCTACTTTATTGCCAATAATGGTGTTATTTTAACTTCCAGTATCGGAGACTATAGAAGCAATGCTCGATCACAGAAATTCAACAAACGATTGTCGTTACCATAAGAAGCGCGACTAAGAAGGCCTACGCTCAATTTCAGTCGCCCTAAATACAACATATTCGGTATCATTAAAATCTATTTATATTTACCTAGGAAAAGAAAGACATGGAAGAGTTCCACCTAGCACAGCTGAATATTGCTCAAGCTAAAGATTCTATGAAATCTAAAACTATGAAAGGTTTCGTAGAGCGTCTTGATGAAATAAATGCTTTAGCAGATAATTCTCCGGGTTTCGTTTGGAGATTACAAACCGAAGAAGGTGATGCTACTTCTATTTAAGCATTTGACAACCCAATGCTCATTGTAAACATGAGCGTATGGAAAAACATAGAATCATTAAAGAAGTATGTTTACAAGTCAACTCATGTAGATCTGATAAGAGATCGTGATGCCTGGTTTAATAAGATTAAAAGTGTTCACCAAGTTTTATGGTGGATTACAGCAGGCCATATTCCAACTATTGCAGAAGGTAAAGAGCACCTTACAATGCTGCAAACTCAAGGGGCAACTAGTGAGGCATTTACGTTTGCCAAGCCATTTCCAAAACCGTACCAATTGACGACCATTATATAACACAAACTTCCTGTGAGCTGGCCTTGCGGCTTGCCGTGAAATTGACCATATACGCTAACTTAATAGGATAGAACTAATGAGATACTTTCCTATTTTGATTGATGGGTTTTCTAAAAATTTTCCAGAGAAATTACAGTCTAGTCAACAATGGTTGATAGTCACGCTAACATACTAAAAAGGGGGAAGGAAAGAATACACTGCACTCGAGACCGTATGAGGCATGGATGCCGATTACGAGTTTACAGGGATGTGTTCACAGCGCGTCTCGAGTGCAGTGCATTCTTTCCTTCTGACCCAGTAGTATAACAAGTACCCTCGGTACACCCTTCAGGCAGGACGTGCATACACCCGATCCTGCTGCAGGCATTAATGATAAATCGGAGCTTTGAAATTTATGAAATTAATCGAGTATCTCAATGATCACTTTTTTACAAAAGAGGAACTTCTTGAATTTTCACAAACAAGCAATGAAGAATTAACGAAATATCAAGAAAATGGGTTAATGCCTCGCTGCTCATACAAACTAAATACAATTATAAAAAGCAACTCATTTTTCGGCTACCATGAAACTGAAGTAGAAACTGAATATTATGCAAAGGGATATGTATCTTGGGTATCAATAGTCAGGCAGGCCAACGCAAAAAATGAAGCCTTTCAAATTTTTTCTGGCCGCTACAAATCAGCCATTAAGAACCTGAAAGATTTAGGTCACTTTTCAAGCGACTCTAAAATTAGCACAGAAATTGATGATCATATAAAGAAGGAATGGGAGCATTTTTTAAGTGGAACCTACGGATTGTGCACAAAATCTGGCTTACCTGAAGATATTGCTGCAAAAGAAATAGCCATTTTGGAAATAAATGAACTCTTAGAAAATAACGAGTTAAGCAGCGAGCAAGTCGCAAAGCTTACAACTGCTGTAAACCTTTTGGATTCGTCAAGCTCTCAATTCGCACCACACGAAAGATTGCAAAGCTCGCGTCACCGCTTAATAAATGAAGTACGTCGTAAATATCGACTGGAAAGTTAACACGGAATTGTAGACGGCACTTGCAGGATACCCAAATTTGAAGTTAAGCACTTTATTCAGAAATTGACAACCTTGAGCCAACAAGCATAGCATTTCCAATACATAACTTTATTCTGATTCAGTTCTTTGGCCAGGGAAACAATGAGCCCTTTTGATTTTCAGAGCTACACAAAACTGAACTTTGTGTTGGCAAGGATATTTAACGATCAATTGTTATCGCCCCGGCGCGGTTGGGGTGGCTGTACCACTACAAGTCTATAGTGGTCTAATCCTTCCCAAACTGCCCTTAGCGCCCCACTGGTGCAAAAGGCGGTCTGGATGATCAACTCCATCGCTCTGAATGTCACACCCATGCGCTTGAAATCTCCTGCATAGGCTTGAGCAACACATTACAAGGCAGCGCAATGTTATGTCTCACCCGCCGCAACATTGAGCGTTTAAGTAGCGGCTTGTCCATGTGACCTCCCCTTTGCTTTGGCAGCATACAGCGCAAGTTCCAAGAGGCCAAGGGGCCCTGCTCGCGATCCCGGGTTTCTTAAACTAAATAGACTTCAGTATCTCAAACACATCGTCGGTAGTCATTTCACAGAGGACATCGCCACCAATTAGAGGGATATGCATGTTGCTTTAGAATATTTTCCCACTGTTGCACACTCTTCCAGGCCTCACAATGCATCTACCAACTACTACTGGGTCAGAAGGCAAGAATACACTGCACTCGTGACGCGCTGTGAATGCATCCCTGTAAGCTAGTAATCGGCATCCATGCCTTATACGGTCCCGAGCGCAGTGTATTCTTTCCTTTCCCCTTTGTTAGTATATGTAGCCATCGTCCAACCCAGTACAAGTGACCTTTCTCACCTTACCTCCTCCATACAGACTACTGGCCCGCCTTCTTAGCAGGGATTTCATAAGAGAGCCTTAGATAACTTCGCTACAGATCTGGCCTGGGGGCCTTGTAATTACAAGGATTTGGCGGAAAAACTAGCAATGGCCTGAAAGCTAGGGAGCCTCTGAATAATTCAGTGATGCCTTCGGCATTCAGAGCCGTTCATAATCAAGACGTGGCTTCACAGGAATATTTAGACCTTTCAACAATTCTCAACGCGGAATGTGAATCACCGCCAAAGTCCCGCAGAGATATTACAGAATTGTTCAGGATCTCCCCAGATAAAGGGAACAACTTCCGACATGACTTCTATATTGAAGCTTTATTGAGATAAGTCTATTACCGCCAAAGTACCACCAAGTGCTTTTGAGCTGCCAAACTGTAGCAGAAAAATGCCAACAAATACCCCCACAATGGGACCGGATAATTGGTTGCAAATGAAACCCTCGCCCAAAAGAACCGGGCGCAGTAGGATAAGTCATCCGCCTGCCATCCGTAGCGCGGCAAAAGGAAAAGAGTAGCCAGAAAACGCCATGACCACACAGCAGTTTGACGACGTAAATGTTGTCTCCCAAGAAGTTCTGATCAGCCCGGAGACACTCAAAACAGAACTCCCCATCAGTGACGCCGCCGAAGCGACAGTTGCCATGGGCCGCGCCGCCGTGCGCGATATTCTCGATCACAAAGACCACCGCCTGATGGTGGTAATCGGGCCCTGCTCCGTTCACGATGTGAATGCTGCCATGGACTATGCCCAGCGCCTAAAAAAGGTGGCCGACAAGGTATCCGATACTCTGCTGATAGTGATGCGTGTGTATTTTGAGAAGCCTCGCACTACCGTAGGCTGGAAAGGCTTGATCAATGACCCTCACCTAAATGACTCCTTTAAAATTGAGGAAGGGCTGCATATTGGCCGCAAACTACTCATGGATATCGCCGAGCTGGGCCTTCCCACAGCCACCGAAGCATTAGACCCCATCTCACCCCAATACCTTCAAGATCTGATTTCCTGGTCTGCTATTGGTGCGAGAACCACTGAATCTCAAACCCACCGGGAAATGGCCAGCGGCCTTTCTTCTGCGGTAGGTTTTAAGAACGGCACCGACGGTGGCCTGGAAGTCGCCATCAATGCACTACAATCCGTGGCCAATCCCCACCGCTTCCTCGGCATCAATAAGCATGGCCAGGTCGCCATTATCCATACTGCCGGCAACTCTTATGGCCATGTAGTACTTCGCGGAGGTAACGAAAAGCCTAATTACGATTCGGTGAGCGTCGCCATGTGTGAGCAGGAGCTACACAAGTCTGATATCACACCGAATATCATGGTGGACTGCAGTCACGCCAACTCTAACAAAAACCATGAGTTGCAACCGCTGGTGGTGGATAACGTGACTCACCAGATCCTTGATGGGAATAAATCGATTATTGGGATAATGGTGGAAAGTAATATCAAAGCCGGCAACCAAAAAATCCTGCCGGACCTGAACCAAATGGAATACGGTGTTTCTGTTACCGATAAATGCATTGACTGGGAGACTACTGAATCCCTGCTGCTCGGCATGGCAGACCAATTACGCGAACCACTGAAGGCTCGCAATGCAAAATAGCAGAGACTTAGGTATCGGGGGTCCTTACTGACGCCTGATACCTAAGTATCACCTCCCCTCTCCCCCCTCCCGCTTGGTAGATGGCCTACAAAGTAGCTAAAAATGAGCACGCTATTGGCATTGAACTGTGCTTTTACGAAGCATAAAGCCCAATGAAAAAATCATTTTTAAAATTTTATTTGTTTATTAACACCGTAACGCGAACAATTTTCTCTTTTCTGTTTGGAATAAACTCAGATGCACCCTAACATTCTGTCCTAATTGCTTCTCGCATGCGTCCTTTAACTCTTATCTCCAAGAGCCCTTCTCTGCCTTCAAGATTTAGGGGCTCGCGATTAAATGACTTGGGAGAGCCGAAGATGGATTCACTGCAATGGGAAATGTCTTCCTCTACTATTGTTCGTAAGCTTGGTGAGGATGCAGAACAATCAACTTTTGCACCACCTCATCTAGATAAAGTTAAGCAGGGAGAGTTACTGAAATTTCATGCACATATCAACGTGGAACAAATGCCTCAGGGGCAACATCTTAAAAAAGCGACCATATTCTCCAATGTTCCTAATGGAGGCGTTTGGGAGCTAATCTGTGATGAGGGCACCGCAGTGGGTGGCCGGGGCAGTGCACCCTCGCCTATTATGTACTTCTCCGCCGGACTTGCCCTTTGCATGATGTCTCATGTGGAAATGCTAGCAAAGCTGGCAGGAATCCATATGCGACGAGTAAAACTCGAGCAAAAAACAGAATTCTCAACCACTCTGGATTTTGGCGGAATCAAGCCCGAGAATGTTTTTGGCAAAGGTGATCGCGTAGAGATGCACTTGATCATTGAGAGTGATGAGCCAGAGGAGAAGCTCCTGAAGTTTGCTCACTACTGCCGACAAGCCTGTATGTCCCTGCAAACTGTGGCCAATGCCACGCCGGTTAATACTCAGCTCTTCATTAACAATAAGGCTCTTGAATTTGAGTAGGTAACTTACCTTCATACACAGGCCCCAATGGTGAAAAGGTATATTCTATGCCTTTCGATTCAAGCTATCTCTATACTGCTCATTAACCCTTTTAGTCTTTAGCACTTACCTTTGACTAGCGACCTTCTTGATAGCCTTTTAGAATTTCAGAGAGCTCTGGTCTAATCGTAATTTCACCATTCACATCAACTACCGGCAACAAATACCTCCTTGTAGATAGGCCATAATCTGTCATTTTTTTATGAATACTATCCGCTACTGTTCTTTCGTCAATTTTATAGTAAGTATATTTGATTCCCGCATTCTCTAATTCTGCGATGGTACGCATCGTATAGCCACAAGAATTCCGCCCATAAACAGCCACATAAGGCCGCTGGGATTTTTCCTCATTTAAAGTGGAGCCTGCATCATAAACCGGCAAATCCTCAACGCTTTTATCATTATAAGAAACTGCCTGATCCCAAATTACAAAAACAGAAAAAACCATTATCAAAATAAATGGTAACTCCTTCATTACTTACCCTCTTCTTACATGACAAAACGCAAAAAAAATAGAAATAAAAAGTAGATTTTTGATATTCCCTCTGCATCTATACTCCTCGCAATCCTTTATAGAACTACAGCACTGACTGCAATATACTTCAAACCAACCTTTTACTAAAGAGCCTCTAGATAATCCCCTAATATCTCTGCAGGAATTGAAGGCTGCAGATATTGGCCCAGTTCGTTGCGAATTTAACCATTTACAAGAGCCACAACGTAGCAGTTGTGGCCTTCAAGACCCACCCATTGAGGCTTTCAGAGATTTAGCGAAAATATTTAGATGCACTGCTCCCTAATCCCAAGTTCATTTGGAATAATATAGTCAATAGCCATTTCAGCCTGGCACTACTCGGTCAGAAGGAATGAATACACTGCGCTTGAGACGCGCTGTGAATACATCCACCCTGAAACAGGGACAGGGAAAAATTGATCGTTTTCAGTGGAATCGAAATGCTGCCCACTAAATCTATAGAGATCACGTCATCCTTCCTCACCACCAACCACAGACACAAATAAGGCAAAATGACAACCCAGTCATCGTGTAATAAGTTCTTACCGGCGATTTATCGGGCTCACTCTTAAGCAGTGACCTGCAATAGTTAGTCGTGCAAAGAGATTTAATAAGGGTTTCAAGTTCTACCTTAAAATATTGGACTAGAACGTTTTTTGGTTTTCAAGTAAGTATAAGAAAAATTCACTATTTGGGAACTGTCTTTATCTCGATGAAGCATTAAAAATCTGTGATTCAGCAACTGAAACTTCCATAGGAGCTCATTGGGACACCACAGGCGTTTGAGTAGACTTGTTGCCAAGTTGGGAGAAGGAGAAACGTTATGCGTTATTTGTTATCAATGATATTACTGCTCTCTCTTGCCGGTTTCAGCTATGCGCAGGAACGCCTCACACAGCTTCCGGCCGGCGCTTCACCAGTTCAGATTCTTGGTAAGACTTATTATCAAAGTGGCAACACTTTCTATGCTTTCAGTGAACAAGGTGGCTACTTTTACCCCGTGCAACCGCCGACTGCCATCCGTCAATATGAACGTCCGAGAGATATGTACATTCGTGGCACCCAGCCTCGCCGTCCCCGCCACTTGTACATGCGCGGGACACAAACACCCTGGGGCCTGACTCGTCACCAAGTAGAAGCTTGTCGTAATACAGCTGCGAGCATGGCTAATGCCAATCCGGCCAACGGTGGTAAGATCTACATTCGCGAGTACAACCAGTGCGTCAATAATATGCGCGCTTCTACACAGCCCCGATATAGATATCGCGATCGCCCGAGAGATATGTATTTTCGTGGCACCCAGCCTCGTCCGTCGGGTCTGACTCGAGGTCAAGTAGAGGGTTGTCGTAACGCTGCCGCGGATGTGTCAAATGCCAATCCATCAATCGGCGGTAAATTATACATCCGCGAATATAACAGGTGCATCAACAACCTGCGTAGATAGTGGCTTGCAGGAAAATCCTTAAGGGGCCTCAAGGCCCCTTTTTAATTACCTTACGATTACACTCTACTGAACAATCATTTATTGAATTCATTATTCCATTGCCCTCTTATCACCTAACCCCTCCATCAGCAGCATATTTTTCAACCACACCTAAACCTTAGCTACAACACACCCGATGTTGGCCAGCTTTAGCCACCGGATAATATATTAAAAAGAGGGAAAGAAAGAATACACTGCGCTCGGGACCGTATGAGACATGGATGCCGATTACAAGCTTACAGGGATGTATTCACAGCGCATCTCGAGTGCAGTGTATTCTTTCCTTCTGACCCAGTAGTATTTCAGAGTTTTAGATAAATCAGGGAGTGCGCGGAAATAGCCTAATTTTTGAGGGAGCAAAAATAGCACATCTGCTAACCAATACTTTCACTCTCTACACTATGCTTGGTGTTTATTACACCCTAGTTAACAAAGAAACGGTGGATACTATGACTACCAATCATAAGGAGACATCTAAAAACTTGCTTCAACTATGGGGGGATAATACTCCCCATAAGGCAACCAGCTTTCTGTCCCAGGATTATAAGAACCATCAAATGCCTGATGCAGGACATGGCACGTCATGTGAATCCCTTAAAGAATGGCAGGATCTTGTGACTGAATTCCATCAGGGATTTTCTGATGTAAAGTTGAAGATACTGCTTCAGGTCGCAGAAGGTGACTATGTCTGTACTCGTTGGCGTGTTACCGGAACACATACCGGAAAGTTCATGCAATACGAGCCTACAGGCAAGACAGGTACTTGGACTGGCACCCATACCGACCGTTATGAAAATAACAAGATGGTGGAGAGTTGGGTAGATTGGGATAAATACAGTTTTCTGGAACAGCTAGGCTTGCTCAACTAAAGCCTCTCCATCAATCCCATTAGTCAAAATATTTCAATTTTCGAGTAATGGCGTCAGTGACTCAACCTAATAAGTCACTCTCAAAGCACTAAAAGAGTACTGTACATGAAGAAGGTATTGGTCTCAGGCTTTGAGCCATTCGGGCATACGCCAATAAATCCGGCAGAATCCGTCATGCGTATTCTGGACGGAACTCGTATCGGAAGTTCAGAGATTAGCGGTATCCTGGTCCCAAGCAACTTTTTCGAAAGCATTGACGTAGTAACTGCCGCTATTGAAGAGCTTCAACCGGAGCTAGTAGTGATGTTGGGAGAGTACGGTGGTCGAGCTATGGTAACCGTGGAGCGAATTGCCCAAAACTTTAACGACTCCACTCGATATCATCTGAAGGACAATCGCGGAATGGAAATGCAAGGCAAGCCCACCATACCCAATGGTCCGACGGCCTATCGCAGCACCCTCCCCCTTCGAGCCATGGTCAAAGCTATGCGCGATGAAGGGGTTCCTGCAGACATTTCAGATACCGCCGCCACTTTTTGCTGCAATCACTTAATGTATGGCGTACTGCACTACATTGTCACTAATCAACTGAACATGCGTGCTGGCTGGATTCACCTCCCACAACTCCCTGAGGTCGCGGCATTATCTGAAAACATTGGCACGCCCAGCATGTCACGGGAGACCTCGGCTCTTGGAGTTCATGCGGGCATAGAGGCGGCATTGCTACACCCTGAGGATATTGACACACCCATCCCATCCAGATTTCAAATATAGGGTTAGCTTTCACCGAATATATCTTGTTACTAAAAAGAGGGAAGGAAAGAAAACACTGCGCTCGGGACCGTAAGAAGCATGAATGCCGATTACGAGCTTACAGGGATGTATTCACAACGCGTCTCGAGTACAGTGTATTCTTTCCTTCTGCCCCAGTAGTAACTGTATGGCAATACCGAATTATTCACCTTTTTCCAGATAATTAAGCTCGTATCGCACTTTGGGGAATGTCTACCTGTCAGGCAGCTGAAAAGCCCGGACTTTCCAGAGATTTATATTTTTCCTATGGAGGACCAGCGATGATAGAAGTTGAATGCCTATGGGAGTGTAACGATGGCTTGGGTGAAACACCTATTTGGGTTGCAGAGGAAACGTCTATCTACTGGGCGAATCACGTTAATCCTTCGATCGATTTGACTGGCCCCCGCCGGCCATCTATACGACGACTAAATATCACAACCGGGGAACGCAAGGTCTGGGAAATGCCGGAACAAGTGGGATCCTTTGGCTTTCGTCCTGGAGGAGGAATGATTGCTGGCGTGAATTCCGGCTTCTGCACCATCGATCTAGAAACAGGTACGCTTGAGCAGCTCGGCAATCCTGAGCCAGGTAGACCTCATAGCCGGCTCAATGATGGAAAAATTGACCGTCGCGGGCGTTTCTGGTGCGGCAGTATGGATACCCATTTTACAAACAAGACGTCATACATCTATTGCTTGGAGCCCGATTTCACATACCGCAAAGTCGCGGAGGATTTTTCCTTCATCGTCGCCAATGGCATCGCCTTTAACCCTGAGGACACACGGATGTACTTTGGCGATACCTTTGGGCATATGATTTATGTTTTCGACTTGGACATTGACGAGGGCCGCATTAGTAACCGCCGCCCCTTCTTTTCACTGGAAAGTCGCAAGCCGGCTATTGTCGATGGCGCCACAGTCGATACCGAAGGGTACTACTGGTTTGCACTGAATCTAGGGGGCAAAATCTTACGAATCGACCCCAAAGGACGTCTTGATAGAGAGATTGACCTGCCGATCCGCAGCCCCACCTGTATCGCATTTGGTGGCGACAATTATGAAACACTCTTTGTAACCTCCCAGCAGTCATTCCTGAGCGATGAGGAGCTCGCTCGCCATCCAAAACCCGGCAGTATATTTGCCATCCATGGCCTTGGTGTTCAAGGTCTCCCTGAGCCAAAGTTCGGTAGTTAACTCATTTAAAAAAAGCGAATTTTGGCTAATTTCATTACTGGTAATTGATTCCTTCTCTGCTGCCAAGCTATCGTACCCGCTCGCCGGCAGCCACTCCGTTTTTAAACTTCTGAAGAAGCGCCCTGTAGGGGCAATATTCAAGCAGTTTCCACGACGGCTTCAGCTTTGTCTCATGCGATAGCGCCAGAGTAGCTACCTGAATTTTAGGCTTATGTCTTGACAAGTTTGATCTGAGTGAAACATTACACCCCAGTTCTCCCTATAGACACTCATATACCATCGAAAGTGCCTTTTTCGCCAGAGCGGTGTTTGCTGATAGTGCTTTAGTGAGAGACAACAGAAAAATTGTTATTAGCATGAAACGGAAATGATTGACAGTAAAATTTATCCAACAAGGGAAGCAGCGCTATTAACCCGGCGGACAAATAGTTCAGTTATGCTGCGTACCTAATTGATTCGTGTCGGAAGTAGGCTGCTACACGCGCGGGCTTCTTTTGTAACATTCTCATGTGAGAAAGCACTTTCCTTTTTAGCTTCTCCTTGGATCGGGCTGGCATGCCACTGTGAACGCCCCCTTTAAGGTCGCAATTCAAATACTCATCTGGATTCAGTTCAGGTGAATATGATGGTAAATAATAAATTTCTATCTCATCCTCGTGCTCTGCCAGCCAAGCTTTAACAAATCGTGCATGATGTACCCTAAGATTGTCCAGAATGAGGTAAACTTTACGCCCCGCTGTTTTGATCAATCGCTTAAGAAAGTCAATCAGCCTATCGGCATTCATACTTCCTTCGTAAATTTGAAAACG
>NZ_JBGMEK010000060.1:0-27011 GCF_041447265.1 Microbulbifer epialgicus | reverse complement strand
AAGCTTGAGCTGATCTGGATGCTCATCTGCGATTTGTTTTTGAAGCTTTCTTTCTTGCTCTGCTGTTAACCTGCGGTTCATACCTTCTGGATAGCCGCGCTTTTTAGCGGCCAATGCTTTGAAGCCCCCAGCTCTATAAGCATTGATCCAATTTTGTACTGCTCGACTGGAGACATCCAGTGTCCGTGCAATTTCTGCTATAGACTCTGATTTCTTCCAAAGCTTTACGGCAGTTCGGCGTTTCTCTTCCTGCGCGGAAGCGGGTAATTTTCTTGCATCAATAATATCCATTTGGGTATTATACAGAACTATAGAGCCACCGGGTTAATAACTAACAATGATTGAACAATACCCGCCAAAAATATACCGACCGATATCAAAAACCCAGACTTAAAACCTCGCGAAGAGGAATAAGTAGAAATTAATAATAAATCAGGACCAGGAGAAATAACCAGAAAGAATGTAGCTATCAAAAATGCCGGCAAAACACTAAAATCTATCATCGGATTTTCATAATTCCTCTAGCAGGATAACGTCTGGGCCAAAGGCGACAGCGAGTGCAACCAGTCGTACAGCAATTTATGAAACATATGCAAAACTGGCGGAAAGTAAAGACTTCCCATACAACTACTTACTATACCAGCCACTTAAACATAACATAAGCATCAACAAACCCTTTTTGTGTATGATTGAACGCCTTGGGCAAGGTACCGACAATTTGGAATCCCAATTTATCCCACAATGCTATTGAAGCATTGTTTGTGGATACAACCAAATTGAATTGCAATGCAAAATAGCCAGTGCTAACAGCATGATCTATGGAATGTTGTGCGAGCTTATAACCTACGCCAAAGCCTCTAAATGTCGGACTAACAATATAACCTGCATTTGCGACATGTGAACCTAAGCCCGATTGATTATCTTTAAGGTGATAGCTCCCTACTACCTTACTATCAACAATAGCAACAATAGCAACAATAGCAACAAACGTATTTTTTGGTCTTTTAATCCAATAATCCCAAGCTTCCTGCTCGTTAGTATCCGGGCTATTTGGGAAAGTGTCTCCCGCCTGAAATACCGATTTGAGTATCCCCCAAACATCATTCCAATCACCATCACTATATTCTCGAATTTCCATTTCCCAACTCTCAATCTCAATAATGTCGCCGTAAATGGCGAGAAACTTGTTGTGAATTCAGCGTTGAAGACACGATTTATAATAACCTTGGCAGCATCAGGCGCTCCACATTACCTACTGGACAAATGGCCAATTTTATGCGCAAAGCTCACGATTCTGTTTGTGATAACATGCCAACATGTCATAGAAGCACATCAACTGTATGCCTAGAATATTCTAGAGGCTTACTAAAAAGAGGGAAGGAAAGAATACACTGCGCTCGGGACTGTATGAGGCGTGGATGCCGTTTACGAGCTTACAGGGACGTATTCACAGGGAGTCTCGAGTGTAGTGTATTCTTTCCTTCTGGCCCCCAAACATTACCTCGAAAACATCTTTAGCGACTATGCCTGGGCTGCATTACTATCAACATCCTCAATAATACCGCAGAAGCCCCTTCTTAGTAAGACCATTAATTGGCCTCCTTTTACCTAAAAATTTGAGAGCTATGAAAAATCATAATCTTTAAGAATTATTGGTGTTCGAATTATTCTACGAACATACTGAGTGATGTTTAGCTCGTGGAAAAAGGCAGACGTACTTGTAAACACCTTGTGTAACTATCAGAGTGCGACAGTCCGAACCAAATGCGCGATTTTCCTGCATTGTCTACATCTAGAGATTTGGGTTAATTACCACTTACTTATTCAGCCACCATGGCCAGAGTACGGATCTTGAATAACTACTGCATCAGCAGTGGAAAACTTGATTCGAGGAGAGCTTTCTTTCTTGTTAGCCTGAACAGTAGTTACATTGAGAGTTTTCCATGGGTTCCACGCCTCTGACTACATCTTGTACTTTCACCAACAAGGAAGGCATCAACCGATAACATGACCTGCATAAGCTTCTGCTTATCCAGCAGTGTTATAAGAGTTGCCCAGATCGTGCGACAACTCCATACAGGAAATACCCTTCTTACCTTGGAAGATAAGAAAGCCCCAGAGAAACCAAGTGGTAATAGGCAGCAAAATAGTGTCGAAGGTTGTACGAGAAGTAATCGATGTTTGGCGCCAGCATCGATTACATTATTTGAGCTGCATGTAAGCTAGGTTGTAATGCTTGCAACATTCACAATGAGAGCAAAATAAGCCGCTTAGCAAGCTTAGCGCATCGAAGTGCTGCTCTTTTCAACCGTATTCATCAAGGAACTAACCTCAAACTAAGCCCCCCTCTAGAACTGCACTTTGTTGCAAGCCATGGTGGATTCTTCTATAGATCAGACAGCTCACAAGGATGATAATTAGGAAAATCTATATACCTAAATCTTGATGGACTTTACGTTTCTTAACTTAGGTGGACTAAATTGATTATGCTCCTCCACAGGTAAAGACATACGAATGTCATTTAGATAGGACAAATCACATCTAGATTGCACCCAGCCCTCACCACTTGCTTTTTGTGCCAAGATTTTCCCCCAGGGATCCACTATCATGCTTTGGCCCCATGTATGTCTTGCACCTTGGTTATGGGAGCCCCACTGAGCAGAAGCGAGTAAGAAACACTGACTATCAATAGCTCTTGCTTGGATAAGAGTCTGCCAATGGGCTTCCCCAGTTGGTTTGGTAAAGGCCGAGGGCAAAGCGATCAACTCAGCTCCGGCCAAGCGCATAGCCCTAAATAGGTCTCCAAAGCGTACATCATAGCAAACGGCCAACCCGATTCGCCCAAAAGGGGTATCAATAACAGTAATATGATCGCCACCGCAAAAAGTATCACTCTCCCGATAACTATGAATACCATCTTTTATATTCGCGTCAAACAAATGTAATTTATCGTACTGACCTAAAACCTGACCAGAATCATTAAAAAAATAACAACGATTTACCACCCTATTCTCTTTTGTTAAAATAGGGATGGTTCCCGCCACCAAGTAAATCTTATATTTGCGCGCAAGTTCTGATAAGGATTTTTTCAATGGACTAGTATCACTAGGTACGGCATAAGTCGATTGACTCACTTCATCTCTGCCGAAAACCAAACAAAATTCAGGAAGCACTACTAATTGCTTCTCATTTTTATCTACCTTTTTACTCATTATTTGGAGTTGTGATTCTATTTTATAAAGATTTTCTTGAACGTCTGCACTACTGCAGCATTGTAGTAAGTTAATCTGCAAAATTTACTCTCCCTGTAAAATCCAAACCGATATTTTCGGTTCATTATATCTATAAATAGTGAAAACTTAGAGAGCCAGTGCCGTTTTGAGTTTCTCACCTCGAAATTGTTGTAATGATAAAACCAGAACCAAAACCCCACAAGTAATAAATATTAACTCAATACTGATTAGGTTAAGATCAGCCAATGCACCCGAGACCAGCATGCCTAAGGGGTAAGTCAGGCGAGTTACCACTCGATAAATACTCATTACCCGGCCACGCTTTATATCCGGAGTATGAGTTAAAATTGCCGTTTCTATCATAACGCTGATCAGACCAAAAGAGTATCCACAGGCGCTGAACAGAATTAAGGTTAAATAAATATTTTTGCTTAATCCAAGCCCAACAAGCAAAAATCCGAAAATCAGATAACTACTGAATCCCAAAAAAGACCAATCATGAACAATTGATTTAAAAAAAGGCAATGACAAATAACCGATTAAACCACCACCACCGAACGCTGCGATCAAATAACCATACCAATAACCGGGAGCAAATAGAGTTTGCTCAATATAAAAAGGTAATAAGACGACGAATGGACCAGAGAGAAAATAGACCCCACCAATGAGTATCAATAGAGATTTGAGAGACGGTTGGCTGCTAATATACTCAAGTCCTTCCTTCACACCAAGGATAAATTTTTTTATTCGTGATGAAGATCGCGGAATACCTGAAACCTTTTTCTCCTTCTTCGGAAGGCTAATCCATGATTCGCTCAAGGCGGACAGATAAAACGAAAGGCTATTAGCGGTTAAAATGGCAATAATACCAAACTGCCCATAAAGTAATAACCCTAAACCCTGCCCAATTAACATGGAACCCTGAATAGTGGCACTCTTGATGGCATTAGCAAGCGGAAGTTGCTTTTTGGACACTACATTAGACAGTAATGATGAATAAGCGGGATCATATACACCTAAGGCAGCACCTAAGACCAGCTGTATCAAAAGCACTAATATTACAAGCAAGTAGCTCTGATCAGGAAAAAAAAAGAAAGTCACGGGCAAAATCAATGAAACCGTACCTGCGAGAAGATCACTAAATATGATAATGGTCTTTCTGGAATAGATATCAGCAAGTACTCCCCCGAGTGGAGAAAACAAGGCTATAAAAATTGAAAATAGCATCGCCGATAAACCCATAACCGACGCTAAGCCTATCTCTTCCTTTAACCAAAACATCAATGTGATAAACGCTATCTGGCTACCAAACTGGCTGATGAAGTTTCCAAACCACATCAGTAGAAAATTACGACTCGCCAGGTTATCTGATAGTTGCATGTTCAACAATGTTCCCCAACCCGGTCATGGACCGGGCTCTAGACTGTAAGAATAAATCTATAAAATTAAGAGAACTTTAGAACAGCTCACTAACAGCTTCAAACACCGACCCGGAATATACCATGGCTGGGTGCTTGGTTTCTCCATTAAGTAATACAACCAGTTGAACATCGTCATTGGCTAACATCGCAGCTTCATGACCCAGCAAGTCGCCTATGTGTCCTAAACGCCCCTCCACGTTAAAAACTCCCAAACCTGCCTGGATATCTTGTTCCAAACTTACATGCTCTGGTAACTGAATGAAATCAAAGCCCTGTTCTTTCATCTTTTGACTTAATAACTTCCCTGAGATAAAAGCATCTTGCCAAATAAGTAAGTCCTCAACAGTAGAAATTAATCCGCCGGCAGCCCATACGAAACTAATACAATTTCCATCTAAGGGCGTACACTGACTATCATGTCCCGTAGCCAGGTTCTCCCTGCCTGCCTCAAAACCCTGCATGTGAGTGTTTTTTAGACCAAGTGGCCGGGTGATACGTGAAGATAGTTGCTGCTCAAATTGTTCACCGGTTACTTGTTCTATGATAAGACCGAGCAAAATGTAACCGCTACTGGAATATAGCCACTGTCCATCGGCCCCAGGAGTAAAAGGACTAGTAGCGGCATTAAAATAAGGGAGTAACTCCTGCGGCTGCCATTTTTTTTCAGGATGCTTTCGTTGACTCTCCTTAAAATCACTACCCTTTATATAGTCTTGTAACCCAGAGGTATGATTAAGCAGTTGCCGGATGGTTATCTGTTCATCGATCTCTGAGCCAGAGAGCAAACCTGAGGGAAGAATATCCCCTATAGCCTGATCAAGATAAATCCTGCCCTCATCAACAAGTTGTAGAATAAGAGTAGCGACAAAAGTCTTAGATAAGCTGCCAATTCTAAATTGGTGATCTTTAGTTAACTTCTCGTTTGTATGGCTATTTGTAATACCTGAGCAGCTGATTGTGGTTGTTCCATTAGGAAAACGTGCGCCAAGCACCAATCCAGGTATCTCATACTGTTCCAGTATGTTCTCAATATTTTTTTGCAGGTATGGCTCAAATGTCAGATCCATTTCTGCAGAGCTACTTTCGATATTTTGATGAATGTAGAATATTAGCTCTTTGGTAAGGTGTTCGAACCACTGCTGAGCCACATCCGCTTCTAAGTAGCTTTTGTCGTAATTGAGTTCAATATGAAGCTTTCCACCCATAATTGCTCCGGAGATATCCATAGCGTGTTGCAATGTTGAGCGAAGATCTGGTATATCGAAACTAGATACATCAACAATCTGATTATTCTCTTTATTACGATCTAGAGTACCGTAATAATTGAAACTAACTTGTGGCTTTGTTTTCTCGTAAACTTCGCCTTTAGTACCATCGCTGGCCAAATACTTAAGTACACCGTAGCCTAAGCCTTTATTGGGTACTTGCTGAAGCTGACTCTTTGTCTTAAAGATATCCTTTACTAACTGGCATGACTGAGCATCTTGGGATAACACAAAAGGAAAAAGGCTGGTGAACCAACCAATAGTTCGGCTGACATCCAGATTTTCAAAACACTCTTCACGGCCATGATTTTCAAGCAGCACAGCATACCTGTTGGGACCAAATATTTTTGCCATCGACCTGGCATGCAGAGTGAGCAATAATTCATTTACTGCGATGCTCTGCTGAAAATTTCTTTCCAGCATTATCCTGGTCTGGGATTTACTCAAAGTATAGCTTATTTTACCAGTTTCAGCTGGTACTGTTTTTTGATGTAATTTAAAGGAAGATAGTAAAAATTGTTCCGTCTGATCCCAAAATTCACGCTCTGTCCGTAATGAATCACTCTTACTAAAGCAGCGTAATTGTTGAGACCATTGTTGTAATGAACTTGTTTTACCACCTAAGTCCGCTTTTTTCCCGGAAAGTAACTGTTCGTAGGCTTTTACAAGATCTTCTACTAGAATCCACCATGAAACAGTATCTACGATAAGATGATGAGCGATAAGGAATACATGATCATCACCAGTTTCTGACTTAAAAACTATACATTGTAACAGTGGGGATTTATTGAGCCAATTCTGACAAGCCAATGCATTCATATGGACTGCCATAGAACTCTGATCTGCTTTTTCTACCGATATGCTATGCAAATTAACAAACAAATCGCTAGCTAAAATTTCCTGTTTCCATTGCATAGTAATAGAATCATAAACAAATGCCGATCGCAAGCCATCATGCTGCCTAATAACTTCGCGCATTGCTTGCTGCATAGTTACTTGATGAATTTTATCACTAAAACGTAATAGAATGTGCTGGAAACATCTATCTTTATTACCTTGATAATTTTTAAAGAACCAGTGTTGTACTGGCGTTAAAGGTACCTCTCCTTGAACCTGGATATTATTATTTTGCTCAACAGAACCAACATGTAACTTCAGTTGTTCTATAGTCGGGTATTGTAAAACATGGCTGGCTTTAACCTTTAGACCAAATTTCTTTAACTCTGCGGCGGTTTGAATAGCTTTTATCGAATCACCACCCAACTCAATAAAACTTTTATCTTCACTTATATGATCAACACCAAGAAGCTTCCGCCAAACTGCAGCAATTGCTCCTTCAATGTCATCATCACTTTGTTTTCCAATTCCAGTCTCTTTTTGCCGAGCAGATAGTTGATGTAACGCAGACTTGTCAACTTTATCATTAGGCGTCATTGGAAACTTATCTAAGGCAATAAAAGTAGATGGCATCATATATTGGGGGAGCTGGGTAGCCAAAGTATGGCGGATAATGCTCTCATCCCCCAACTTTCCAATATAATAGGCCGTAAGATATTGTTGACCAGCCTCGCCATTCACCAAGATTCGAGCATCCGAAACCTGATCAAGCTGCTGTAACTGATATTCAATTTCGGTTGGCTCTATCCGGTAACCTCGGATCTTGACTTGGTCATCTATCCTACCAAGAAATTCTATATTGCCGTCAGGTAGACGACATGCCAAATCACCCGTTTTATACATGGTTAATTCCGGGGCGAGGGGGTTTTTCATAAAACTTCTGGCAGTTTGTTCCTCCCTGTTGAGATAGCCTCTGCCGACTCCAACTCCCGAAATGCATAATTCACCCGGAATACCATTAGGTTGCATATTATGATTTTCATCTAGAATGTCCATACGTAGATTAGCAATAGGTTTGCCAATTGGAATGGACCTGTATGCTTGCTTTAACTCCTTCTGGGACATTGCGGAGATATCAAATGCACTTGATACAGCCGAGACTTCAGTAGGTCCATAAGCATTTATATATCTAAGCTTTTCCGACCAGATCGCCGCTAAGGAAAAGTCCGTTGGGGAACCCCATGTCATTAGAGTGTGTAAGCTGGGAAGTCTTTCTGGGTGGAGCTGCCTGACATAAGTAGGAGGCATAAAAGCCATAGTAACAATATTTTTTGTTACATAATGTCCAAACTCATCTATATCCTGGATCGTTTCATCATCCACAAGTACCAGAGTAGCACCATTTAATAATGCAACGAAGATTTCAAACACTGAGCCATCGAAGGACGAATTGGCAAATTGTAATATCCGTTCTCCCGGAGCAATATTTAGGTAGTCACCGAAACCATGTGCAGTATTAACTACACCCTCGTGATGACCCAAAGTTCCTTTGGGGTTACCCGTAGAGCCGGAAGTGTAAATGATATAAGCTAGATTCTCTGTTAATTGTCCGTCTATAAGGTTATCCGTTTTATACTTCTCCAATTGGACTGTATCAAGTTGGAGGCATTTTATACCAGGCAAAGTATCTATTTTTGAGGACACAGTAGACAGTATATGGGAAATATTACTATCAGAGATCATATAATCTTTACGTGCCTGAGGATATTTAAGATCAATCGGCATATAAATGGCACCGATTTTTAATATCGCCAGGATAGATTTGAGCATAAGCGGAGAACGAGGCAAATGAATACCAATAATACTACCTCGAACTACGCCTTGTTCAAGTAAGTAGTAGGCTATCTGATTAGCCTCTTGATTCAGCTTTTCATAGGTTAACTGCTCGCTATTGCATATCAGTGCCAAGGAATTGGGATTAACCTGTGTCCAATATTCAAATCCGCGGTGTAAGCTGGTAAATTTTGCAGGCTTACAACCCTGATGAAAGTCATGATCAAGCTGCTGAATTTCCTGATCATTAACCAGGGAGATTTCACTAATCAAGCAATCCGAATCTTCCAGTATCTGCTTCGCGATTAAGCCAAAGTGATGCCCTAAACGAACTATGGTATCTCGCCGAAACAAATCTGTATCATAAAGCACGTTGCAGCGTAATTGTCCATCTACTTCCATCCAATTTAGAGTTAAATCATACCAAGAGGTACTTTGTTTCACTTCCAGAAGTGACAGCTTTAAATCATTTGTATTTAGCTCTGGTTGTGGAAAGTTTTGTAACACCAACAATGTATCAAATAATGGAGAACGACTCATGTCCCTAGGTCTATCGAGGTCCCTGACCAAATTCTCAAGCCCATATGATTGATTATATAAGGCATCATTGACATTACTAATTGTTTGCACAAAAAAATCGCTAAAACGGAGCTCACCATCACAGTGACTGCGTAAAGGTAAAGTATTAACAAACATACCTAACAACGAATCAAGATCCGGATGTTCACGGCCTGCAGTGGGAAATCCAACAACAATATCCCTCTCTCTAGTATATTTAGCCAGTAATACCTGATATATAGACATTAGAAGTGGGAATAAGCCGGAGCCTCTTGTATTGCTCATATCATTAAGCTTTCGACTAAGATCAACATCTAGCTTAAATTGCTCCTGCGCACCAGAAAAGCGCTTATGTGTTGGTCTTGGAAAATCCGTCGGAAGTTTTAGTACTGGAGCTGAATGTAAAAAACGATTCAACCAATAGTCCTTTTGAGCTTCCTGTTTTTCTTGCTGTTGTGGCAATGTTTGCCAATAACAGAAATCATGATATTGAGCCACCAAGGGTTCCGGACTATAATTTTCACCTAAAGAAAATGCACTATAAGCTGATATCAGCTCCTGCCCAAAAATACCTAAAGACCAGGCATCACATATAAGGTGGTGAAAGCAATAGTATAAATAAAATTTTTGTTCACCCAATACGAACAATTTCAAACGAAAAAGCGGCAGCTCAGCTAGCGCAAACGCCTGCTGACTATCTTCTAACATTAATGTCTGCGCCTCTTTTTCGGGCTCAATTTTCCTGGTTAGGTCAATTACCTGAAGAGGGTTCTCTAAATGGTCCTGAATATGCTGTACTGGCTCGTCCGAAGTATGATCAATGATTGTACGTAATAGATCATATCTTTTTATCAGAGCTTCAATAGCCATATTAAAAGCCGGTAGATTCAAGTTCCCTTTTAATTGGCAAGCACCGGGCATAGTGTAACTTCCAGGTTGTTCCGCAAGTGCTTCATTGAGCCAAAGACTCTTTTGTTGCTTACTCAATGGATAGTTATTTTGCGTGGGTGCCGCAGTTATCTCTTGATAACTTTTATTAGCAGTGCTCAGCACACGATCTATATGACTGGCAAGGGCAGAAATAGTATCATTTTGATAGAATTCCTGAATTGAAATTTCAGCCTCCAACTCTCGGTAAATTTCACCCAGTGTTTTCATAGCAGTTAATGATGTGCCACCTAAATCAAAAAATTTGTGATGAATGCTGAGCTTAGAAAGACCAAGATTAACTCGCCAAATCTCGCTCAGTTTCACCTCAGTAGTACTTAATTCATAATCATTACAAGATTCAAATTCATCCAAATAGCTTGCAGGGTTCGGTAAAGACTTTTTGTCGATTTTCCCATTAAGCATTAAAGGAAAATTATCTAATTTTATCATTAAGCTTGGAATAAAATTTGAGCTGAGTTTCGTTGCCAGTAAGGATTTTATTTCTGAAATCGATATGTCCTGATGGCAAGTGTAGTAGCACACCAGTAAACTGCTATGATTTTCATTCCGATAAATAGTCAAGAAACACTGATCAATCTCAGGTAAATTGAGAATGTGACCTTCTAGATCGTTTAGCTCGACTCTAATACCATTTAGCTTTACCTGTCGATCAAGGCGACCAAGTACCTCAACACTGTGGTCAACTTGATACCTGCCTAAATCTCCCGTTTTGTATATAATGTCTTCACTGACCTGATTTAGGGGGTTTTGTATAAAACTGGCCTTCGTTAATAGTGGATCATTGAGATAACCCTTACTCCGAAAAGGTGTTTTAATATATATTTCACCAATTTCACCTACGCGGCAAAGTCTATTATCTTTCAATATCAATACTGCTGTATTGGGTATAGGATGACCTACAGGCAATACTCTATTTGGTTCATTAATAGATGTTTCAATACGATAAAACAACTTAGCTAAAGTCGTCTCAGATGGACCATAGAGATTAACTAAATCGACGCTTCTACCTGCTAATGAAAACCAACGGTTAACATCACGACCTAACAATGGCTCACCAGCAAGTAGAATGTATTCTAAATGCTTTAAATTTTCCTCATTTTCTTCCTGACTATTGCTAACAGCCTCTAGTTCATTCGTTAAAAGTCGAAAGATGGATGGAACACAATGAATCAAGCTAATTCTTTCAGATATAATCCACTCTAATAACCGTCTAGCATCCAACTGGACATCAACCTCCGGGATACAACAAACACCGCCAGTCAATAAAGGTAAAAAGATATCCCGCAAGCTCACATCAAAGGTGATCGGTGCTAACTGTGCCACACGATGAGGGCGCTTACTGGTAAATTCGTTGATTTCCCAGTGTATAAAATGACTAAGAGACTTATGATTACCGACGATGGCTTTTGGATTACCTGTAGTGCCAGAAGTAAACATAATATAACTACTGTCTTCAGGCGTTGCCTCCATCGATGGAGCAGTCTTTGGATAGTTAGATAATAAAGTTGTCTCTGTAGTATCACCTACTTCAGCGCTCACACCAAGTTCGCATTCATAATCAAATGCTTTAATATTTATATTACCGCAACCAATTTCCTGAAGCACCATCCTCAATTCGCTGGCAAGTAAACTGGTAGTTAAAATAATTTCCGGCTGCGATTTATTTAGTACATCTTTAAGGCGCTCATTGGGCAACTGATTAGATAGCGGTAAAAAAGTTTGATCACTTTTAAGGACAGCAAGTACTCCTAAAATATACTCAATACTTTTAGGTAAAAAAAGTCCAATCGAACCTCCTTTTTGGATTAAATGCTCACTAATATAATGAGCTAATTGATTGGAATAAGTGTTTAGGTCTTGATAATTGATCTGACGATGACTTTCTGAAATTGCAACATTATCAGAAAACTGGTTAGCTATATCAGAAAACTTTCTATGTACAAAATACTTAGACATTTTACTTCCCTGGATAAATTAATTAATACTAAATGGCAAATAACTTAGTTAAGATTCCACAAATTCACGCAGAAATATTCCGGTAGTGATTGCTATCATCAAAAAGTCCGTTTCGAATGTCTGATTAATATCATGAGTGCCCCTCAGAGCATTATTGGTGAGCTGCTCAATTGTATTTGGATTAAAAATTCCCTGACGGATGATCGTCTCCCTGCTTAACAAGCCCATGATCCAGTCCGGTTTATTTTTAAGTAAAAAAGTACTTCCTGGAGCAACAAACGAAAATTTATTACGTTCAATTATAGATCTCGGTACCGTCTTTCTGGCAAGTTGCTTAAGTAGGAACTTCTCACTGCCGTTTTGCACCATTAAATGGGGAGGAATCGTTCTAACAAAATTGATTAAATCAATATCTAGAAAGGGATATCTGGCTTCAACAGAATTAGCAAATACGACACGATCACCGTGATCTGCCAATAAATGATCAGCAATCCGCAGTTTAAAGTCTACATATGATCTTTGATGAATATGATGTCGGTTAGCTATTCGAATAGGATCAATAACCGCCTGAGATGTGCAATGCTGTTTACTCAGAGCCGCATTGGTATCTGTTGAATATAATGCTGTTTTAACATCATGAAATTCATGATAATTCTTTTCGTAAAAAAAATTCTCATCTCCCCAAAGAGTGCTTCTAGCTTGTGATTCGAGCATATATTCTAGATCAAATTCATGCTCTCCCCCTCTGGATTGCTGATCAAGGCGATAACCTACATAACCTGCGAACAGTTCATCAGCTCCTTCACCTGTTAGCACCGCTTTAATACCTTGCTGGTGGACCATTTGGGATAAAGCAAGTGAACACGTATTATACGACTCCTTAATTGGTGATTCTGCAGCAATAACCGCCTGAGTTAATCTCTGTAATATTTGCTCAAAATCAAAAATTTTTTCATGATGATTAGAATGTATTTTTTTTACAATTTTCTGCTGATATTTACGTTCATCAATATCAATACGACCAAATCCAATTGAAAACGAGTTAAAGACTCGCGCGGGATTCATATCGCTGGCCAAAGTAGCAATAAGTGACGAGTCCAGGCCACCACTTAGATAGAAACCAATAGGCACATCTGCATGTAAACGGGTGCTGATAGCCCGGCGTAGTAAGTAATCTAGTTTCTCCACATAGTAATCATTCGAGTATATACGCCCTTGATCGTTATTCTCCGGATAATCGAGATCCCAATATTGCTCTAGTTTTACACCTTGCCCATCAACCATCATCAAGTGACCGGGAGGCAAACACTTTATATCATTAAATATAGTTCTTGGGCTGACCATCCCTGGAAAGGTCACTATTTGATCCAAACTGATCAAATCAATATCACGGTTTATTTTTTCGCTGTTTAACAGAGATTTAATTTCCGAGCCAAATAGTAATTGATTGTCCTTAAAATGATAATACAATGGAGCAATACCAACGTGATCTCTGGCAAGTACTAATTTTCCCGCCCTCACATCATGCAAAGCAATAGCAAATTGGCCATTAAGTTTTTTTAAGAAGTCTATTCCGTATTCTTCATATAGATGTGGAATTACTTCACAGTCCATTTCGGATCGAAAATGGTGTCCTTTTTTGATCAAATCCCTTCTTAGGGATTGATAATTAAAGATCTCACCATTAACTACGCAAACTACACTTTCATCTTCATTAAAAATCGGCTGGTTTCCCGCTTTCAGATCAAGAAAAGACAAACGTCTAAAACCAAAACAAGCTTGCCTGCTTAAATACAAGCCCTCATCATCTGGTCCGCGATGAACTATACTCTGTGTCATTTTTTTTAATAGTTCAACGTCATCTGGTCCCAAGGGTGTTTCTAATTTCGGAGAAAACAATCCACTAATCCCACACATATCTATCCCTTAAAATTCTTCATCTATCGACATTACAGCATCCAAGAAATCAGCTTGCGCCTGCTTCTCTTCAGAGCTGATTAGGAGTGTTTTCAATTCTGATAGAGTAATTTCAGATTTTTCCAATACTTGTGAAATTAAAAAGATTAACTGTTGTTTAAAAGAAGTAATGGATTTTTCATCCATCAATTGGCTGTTATATTCGATTACTAATTCAAGTATTTCACCCTTCAACAACATGATATTCAAATCTGCCCTACTGGTTGTGGCAGTTTCTAGGGTTTCCCTAAAAATCAGGCCATCCATTTGATAACTTGAATAACTTTCATACTCCATTACATTAAGTATTATGCGATAAAAATCACTAATAGTTCCTTCTTTTAGGTCACTTTCTTCCAAGACTTGCTCAACCGGATAAAGTTGATGCTGCATTATATTACGCAACTGGGATTTAGTCTTATTTAGAAATCCTATAAATCTTAAATTAGGCTCAATGTATTGTCTCAATAAAAAATTATTTAGATAAAATCCTACTTGATCTTGCAATTGTGGTAGTTGTCGTGTGGCAACTGGAGACGAATAAATGACTTCATCATTTCCGCAGTAATAACTGAGCAGTATACCAGTGATACAGGACATAAAAGTGTATAAACTCACTCCGTTTGTCTGGCAGTATTCTGCTATGGCAACAGATATATTTTTATCAATGATTGTCCTATGCCAACTACCGTTATACTGACTGTTTGCACCAGCATTAGGTAACAAAGTAGGCTTACTAACGCCTTCTAGTTGATTTTCCCAAAAAATTTTGTCTTCTTTTGCCTGAAAACTCTCTAGTGCCTTATTGTGCCAAACAGCATAATCTTTGTATTGAATCGCTAATGGTTCTAAATCGGCTGCTTCATTTCGTCGGTAGCAATTATAGAGGTAGCACAGCTCTTTTATAAGGATATGATTTGACCAACCATCACATATAATATGATGTGCATTAAAAATCAGCACCCGAGCAGGATTTTTTCCGGTCATCCTGACTAGAGTGACGTGAAAAAGTGGGTCATTTTCCAAGTCAAAATGATACTCCGATATTTCCTGATATATTTGTTTAAACTCTCGAGAGTTAAATGTAATTCTTTGAGGTTTAAGCACAGTTAAAGGTAAATCGATATCAGGATGTATTTTTTGTTTAGGCTCACCTTGTGAAAAAACAAAATTTGTACGAAGTGAGTCATGGCGACTAATTAACTCTGACAGGGCCTTCTCAAAAGATACAATGCAAAGCTCGCCTTCAAGTAAAAACGCAGCGTGCACGTTATAAGCTACACTTTGCTCTTTGGTCTGAGAAACTAACCATAATCTTTTTTGTGCAGAAGACAAAGGGTATAGGTCTTGTGTTTTAATTGGAGTTATTTCAGGCTGTACTTGATCATTTTTAGATAGCCACAGATCGAGTTTCGCAACCGTTGGATAGTCAAAAATTTCGTTAATTGACAGTTGAATTGAAAATCTATTTGAAAGTTCGGCTGCTATGAGCATAGCCTTTAGACTATGTCCCCCAAGAGCAAAAAAATCATCATTTAATCCAACAACTGGTACGTCAAGTTGCTTCTGCCAGATGTCAACAATAATCTGCTGCGATTCAGATAAGCTTTGTGAAAAATTATTTGTTTTTGAAACTATTTTTTTAGCTAAATCGGGAAGTCTTTTAATGTCAAGTTTTCCGTTAGCATTGATAGGAAATTCTGAAACCTCAAAATAGTGGCTGGGCCACATATAATCAGGTAATCTTCTTGAAATAAAATTCCTGACATCCGACTCCATTAGTGAGCTTATGCCTTGACAATAAGCAATTAATTCAGTACCCGTCTTAGTTTCTTTGGTGATCACCGCTGCGCGCTTCAAATTAGGGTGTTCTTCAAGCACCTTGATAATCTCGCCTAACTCAACCCGGTATCCTCTTACTTTCACCTGATCATCAATGCGATCAGAAATATATATTTCGTCGTCTATGACATGAGCCAAATCACCAGTTTTGTATAAACGCTTGCCCGGTGAGAAAGGACTAGGAACAAATTTTTCCTGCTCAAGATCAATATTATTTATATAACCCTGCGCCAGACAATCCCCTTCAATACATAGCTCCCCTTGCTCACCTTCGGATGCTTTACTAAGGTTTTCGTCTAATATGTACACCTTACAATTTGCAATTGGTTGCCCGATACTCTTTAAACTGCGATATCGATCAAATGTATCAATATTAAATTCACGTGTAATGCAGCCTATTGTGGCCTCCGTTGGGCCATAATGGTTTACAAAAACTGTATCTTTGAAATATTCCAGATAAATAGCAATATCATCAACTCTTACTTTTTCTCCACCAAGAACTATAAGTCTAAGAGTCAAATCTAATGAGTTACCAAAATCCTGGTGATTAACCAGCATCTGAAATAATGATGGCGTCATTTTGACAAAAGTTATTTCCCATCTTGCGAGATAATTCAAAACAAAGCCAATATTCTGCCTATCATTCTTTTTCATCAGATGCAAACACGCGCCTGATAATATACAACCCCACAGCGACGTATACCCCAAATCAAAGGCATAAGAGGATAGCAAGAGGCTGCTATCACCATTACATATTTGATACTTCTTAATGAACCACAGAAAATAATTGGTCAGGGAACTATGAAGTACTTTGACACCTTTGGGCCTTCCAGTTGAGCCGGAAGTATAAATAATATAGGCTAGATCGTCAGGATTTGGACAAATCTCCATCGATGACTGACTGAATGCAGAGTAATCTATTCGGTCCAAATCACAGTGTGAATAGAAATCTAATTTTGGTAGGTGAGATTCCCTTAATAGAACCTTCGCTAAACTGTCCTTTAATATAAAATTGGCACGATCTTGGGGAGTTCCTGGATCAATTGGAATATAGCAACAACCAAGCTTTAATACAGCAATAAGTGTGGATATCAAAAGTCTCCCTGAATCAATTTGAACGGCAATCCGCTCTCCGGGAAGAATGCCGTATTGCTCCTTAAGCATATGAGCCAGCTGATTACTTTCAACGTCCAACTGACTATAGCTGATATTCTGTTGTCGATACTGAACAGCTGTATTATTTGGATAATTGGTTACTATATGATTGAAACGATCCAATATATTGTTGGCATCAGCCCAGTCAGGATGAGATTTATCATTAGAGTTCTTGATGTTGATTTTTTCGGGTGGCAATATAGTGTCAAGTTTTACATCTGATGATTGTAAGATGTTATTAATGATAACTAAAAACAAATCTTTCCAATTAATAATCGTATCAAGATCAAACAAATTTTTATTATAATGAAAATTAATTTCCAATTGTTGCTGCTGTAAAATAGCCTCAAAAGAAAAATCGTATATGTTGCCTTTTTGTTCTATGGTCTGGGGAGTAAATTCAAGTCCAGGGATTCTCAGTACACGCTCATCAGCTTTTTCAAATACAAAATTGACATCAAAAAGTGGGTTGCGACTTTTATCGCGCCCGTTTTGTAAGGAAGAGCCAACATATTGCTCAACTAGTTTTTCGAAAGGATACCCTTGGTGAGCATAAGCATTAATACAGTTTTCTTTAGTGTTATGCACCAATTCGGAAAAGGTTTTAACGTTTTCAAGGTTAGATCTGTAGACCAGGGTGTTGGTCATCATTCCCACAATACTTTCAAATCCTTTTTGTTCGCGCAAAGCAACTGGAGTACCAATAAATATTTCATTATTTTTAGTGAGCTTACTAATTAGTAAGTGGTACCCACTAAGTAGCAACATATACAGTGAAACATTTAGTTTTTTAGCCAACATGGTCAGCTGCTTGGTTTTCTCTACAGACAAGAAAAATTTATGTGTATTACCTGTGAAGGTTTGTCGTGTAGGTCTTGGATAGTCCGTCGGTAATTGTGGAGTTTTCAGGTAGCCTGCAAACTTATCTATCCAATATTCTTCATCTTGCAAATACTTATCGGATTTAAAATAATCCACCTCCCACTGAATAAACTCTTCAAATTGATTAGGATAAGAAAGCTCGTTCTCATTTTGACTTTTATAGAGAGTGACAAATTCCTGAAATAGAATATTTGCAGAAAAACCATCGGCGGCAATGTGGTGCATATCAAGTAAAAAGATATGCTTATCTTCTGCCAATGTAATGAGTTTTGCCCTGAGCATTGGGTCATTTTCTAAATCATAAGGTCTAAAAAAGCCCCCTTTAGCCTGCAGAAGACTCTGCTTTGTCGCGTTCTCCAGCTCCAAACATGGGGATAACTCTCTATGTACAATACGCTTAAACTCACCATTTTCGAGCTTAAAGGTGGTTCTGAGGCTTTCGTGACGACGGGAAAGTAGTGTTAGTACCCGCTGAACTTTGGATGGATCAATGCTCCCATTAACTTCTGCCTCATAGCTTAAATGATAGGCTTGCTCTGCGCCCTTCAAGCTATTGAGCGCAAATATACGCTTTTGGGCTGAGCTCATTAATGATCGATTTGGCGTATCAGTATTACGCGGTGTTCCCTTTGGCGGTAATGGAGAGTCTATAGTGGTAAAACTAAAGCCACCTGCCCTGAGCTCACTAATGCATTCGCATACAATGTCGTAAATCTGGTCTATATCGGTTTGCGTGTGTTTTGTGGATATAAAGCATATACGTCTTTCCCAAGTATATACCCCTTTTAACATCATTAAATAAAACACCAGATCCATCTCTATAGGTTGCAGAGCTAGTGCATAAGGCCCAAAGGATTCGAAACGAAAAATGGATCCACAAGACTTCACTTTAATGGGGACATGGTTAAGAGTGAAATATTCATTGAGTCTTTCCACCAATGAAAAAGTCAATTCATTGGTTTGCTCATATAACTGTGATCCTTTTTGCTTTATTTCCAACAATACAGATTTAGCTGCAGCTAAGGCCATCGGATGATTAGAAAAAGTTCCAGCAATAAAAGTGGCTTCCGTTTGCGGGGTGGATCCGTCTTGATACCGCCATTGTCCCCCATCAATGACATCCATAAAGCGACGTTTACCAGCTATGATACCAATGGGCAAGCCTCCACCAATAACTTTACCATATGTAACCAAATCGGCCTGAATATCAAAAAAGGCCTGAGCTCCCCCTGCTTGGAGCCTAAACCCAGTGATTATCTCATCAAAAATTAATACGGCTCCGGATTTGGTGGTCAGCGAACGTAGCTTTTGTAAAAATTCCCTCGGTTGGAGTTCCGGGTTTCGGCTTTGTACTGGTTCCACCAGAACAGCAGCAAGTTCTGTTCCTAACTCCTCTATAACATTCAAGGATTTGGGATCGCCATAAGGTAATACGATAGTATCCTGTACTGATTCCAGGGTTATACCCGGAGTAGTTGGATAGCTACCTTGCTCATCGCTTTCAGCTAGGATTCCATCATAAATGCCATGATAGGAACCAGAAAATTTGACTATTTTATTGCGACCCGTTTGAGTTCTAGCCATACGCAGAGAAAGCATGACAGCTTCTGATCCGGTATTACAGTATGATACACGCTCTGTGTTCGTGATTTCTTTGATTAATTGTGTAACTTCACCCAGCATAGAAGGATGCGGGCTCAGAACAAACCCCTTATCCATTTGCTGTTTAACTGCGTTGACCACAAATTCTGGTTTGTGTCCGAAAAAATGTACTCCATAACCAATAGCTAAATCGATATAACGATTATTATCGATATCCCACAAATAAGCTCCATCAGCATTGCATGACACTAAGGGATAAAGAATCTCCTTTAATGTTTTTCGAAAATTCAAACTTGTAAGATAGTGGGCAAAATCGTCCTTATTCTCTTGACTAAAAGCTTTAGACTTAACTGTCTTTTCATTAAATTCTTTTATTAACTTATTAATAAATTTTTGTTGCTGTGAGGAAAGATTATCCTCACTAAATTTAGCCAATCTAAAGTTGGTTTTTGGAAAATCAACTCTTGAAATTGAATCGTTTGCCACGAGCTTTGGTTTATCAGAGGTTTGCTCGTTATTGAGATAGTCCAGCTGTGCCTGACATACGGCCTGTACAGTTCTCAATTGCTGGGTGAGCAATTCGGAGATATTTTCATCGGTATTTATACTATTAATAGATCCAACCTTTTGCTGAGTTTCGCTCTGTTGTTGAAAGGCTCCCTGGGAGTGTAAATAGGCTTGAAGTTTCTCCACACTACTATACTGGCCATACAGTTCCATTAAGGGGATATCAATACCAAACTTTTCGTTGACCTTATTTTTTAGCTGACTAAGCATGAGTGAATCCATGCCTAAGGCCAGAAAATCTAGTCGTTGCATATTTTTATCGAGCTTTAATCCTGATATCTTTTCAATCAAACTTGACAGAGATATTGAAATGTCAGCCTCGGGTGCAGTTGACTTTTTCTCATGGGAGATGTCTCGATGTAAGTTCAGCTGCTCCCTTGTGTTTATCTTCGAGTTACCAACATGAATTGGAAAGGTTGTTTTCTCAAAGCAGTAATAAGGTAGGTCAAGCACTCTTTTTGACCATAGAGGACCCATGGCTTTCCAATTTACAGGGTATTGATTAGTGTATAGATCTGCTAACGCCTGATTAAAGGTTTCAATTGAACAGCGTGCTTTACCGCGTAACGGGGCGATAGTAGTCCAATCTCTATTGGAACCAAATACCTTCGCCACAAAAGCAGATAGTGTTGCACTACCACCAATTTCAACAAAAGTATGACATTTATTTTCAGATAGAGTTTTCAGCGCATCATTAAACATGATGGAATGAGTAATGTGCGAAAGCCAATAATCCTTACTGGTTAAATCACTATCTTCATTAAGTGGGGACAGAGCGCCTGTCAAATCGCTAACTATAGGTAATTTGGGCGGATGCAAACTAACTTCATCAATGATTTTACTAAACTGATCTAGTACACTTTCCATTAAAGGGGAGTGAAAAGCGTTCGAAACTTTAAGTTTCCTGAACGGTATTTTTAATTTTTCCAGCGTGTCGATGATAATTTGAATAGCCTCAACACTGCCACTGAGAGTAATATTATCTGGGCTATTAATAGCTGCAATAGCAACATTGATATTATATTTCTCAATAATGGCCTCGATATCCGTAATCGGAGCAATCACAGCAACCATGGCGCCTTCGATTTTTACTTTACTCATTAACCGCGCCCTATTTGCCACCAAATGCACGGCATCAGGTAAACTCAATATACCCGCAGCAAAAGCTGCGGTGTACTGACCGATACTATGTCCTAGCAGGTAGTTTGGTTCGACACCAAATTCTCTTAATAATTTTAGCAGCGCATAGCCGATAGAAAATATAATTGGCTGGGAATACAATGTATTATTAATATCATCAGACTCACTTTGATACAGTAATTCTTCAAGTGAGATCTTTAAATATGGAAGAAATAGCTCAGAACATTCTTTGAAAGCTTTATTAAAAACTATGAATTGCTGGTAAAGCCCTTTGGCCATACCGAAATACTGTGAGCCCTGTCCAGTGAAGATAAAAGCAATAGAACCTTGAGGTTTTATGAAAATATTATCTCGAGGGTACTGCTTTAACTTTGAAATCAACGAATCATTATCAGATCCGACAACAGCTATACGGTATGAGTAATCCTGATAACTACGCTGACTCGCAGTAGTGATATCCAACGCACTATAACGGCTTTGAGATAGCAATTCTAAATACTGTTCTTTACAGCGATTCAAACTGGACTGAGTTTTCGCCGTTATTATCAGAGTATTGGCGATATTTTCTTTATTGGCTAAGGGCTTGATTCTAGGTTGATTCTGTAAAACTAGATGCACATTAGTTCCCGAAAGACCAAAAGAACTTATTCCGCAGTTAATTACTTTAGTGTTATCAAGTATCACAGGTTCACGCACTGGCTTAAGCGGAATATTATTCCATGGCACTAAGGTATTTGGCTTATCCAGGTGTAAATTCTTTGGAATTATGCCTTGTTCCATTGCTAAAACAAGTTTAATGACTCCAGCTATTCCAGCAGCCCCTTCTAAATGACCAATATTTGATTTAATTGAACCTACAGGTAAGGGATTATTCGTATCTCGATTTTTGAAGATATTAGCAAGAGCATTCAGCTCCTGAGGATCTCCCAGCTTAGTACCTGTTCCATGAGCTTCAACATAGGCAATGTCATCTATACTTACACCAGCCTGGGCCATAGCATCTTTAATTACAGATTCCTGAGCTTGACCATTAGGAACAGTTAAGCCACTACTTTTTCCATCATGGTTAACGGAAGATCCTATAATAATTGCTCGAATGGTATCGCCATCTCTCTGTGCATCCGAAAGGCGTTTGAGTACCAAAACGGCGCAACCTTCACCTCGGCCATAACCATTGGCACTTTCATCAAATACCTTACATTTTCCGTCTTCAGACAGAGCATTGACCCGGCTAAGACTGATATATCCTTGTGGGCTCAGAATTAGATTCACACCGCCAACCAACGCTTGGTCCGCCTTCCCGGTTAGAAGACTTGTGCGTGCAAGATCAAGAGCCACTAGCGAGGAAGAGCAGGCTGTATCCAGTGTAAGACTTGGGCCGGTCAATCCATAGCAATATGATAAACGGCCAGCAGCCGTGCTAGTGATCGTACCCGTTAAGCTGTGTTCTTTTAACAAATCACTGTGTTTTTCTTCAAATACTTGGTGCGAAAAATCACTATTGGCCATGCCAATATATACCGCTGTTTTCGATCCATTAAGACTTTCGTTTTTTATGCCAGCGTTATCAATAGCATGTTGAGTTACGGTGAGAAGCATTCGTTGCTGGGGATCCATCGTTTCAGCTTCAACCGGTGTAATTCCAAAAAAGGCTGCATCAAACTCATTCACTTTCTCAAGAAAGTATCCTCGCTTTGTTTTGATAGTCCCGGGGCGATTTTCTGGGTCAAAATAAATATCTTTGGACCACCGTTCTTCAGGGATTTGAGCACTCAAATCAGTACTTTCAAGTAGATTGGTAAAGAAAGCATCGTTTGATGTTTGGCCTCCTGGGAGCTGTCCGGCAAGTCCTATAATTGCAATGGCATGGTTATCTGAATGGTTATCTTTTATATTTTCACTTTCTGTCGATACATTAGGAGCATTAAGTTGTGTAAACAAATAGTCTTCTAACTGTGCGACAGTTGGATAATCAAAAATACAAGAAACAGGGATATCTATTGAAAATTTATTTTCTAGCGCAGCACGAAATTCAACCGCTTTTATTGAATCAATACCATGATCTGATAATTTATCAATACTATTTTCTATATGATAACCAAGCAGCGTAAACAGTAATTGATGTAGTTTTCGGTGAATATGCTCTCTGGTTTTTTCTGTATTTTTTTGCTCTTTCTGCTCACTATGTATGTTAGCGATTTCATCAAGTTTTGCTTTAAATTCGCCGTTTAAGTAACGTTCTTTTAATTTGTAACGACGCACCTTACCGCTTGTTGTTTTGGGGATGGTAGTCAGCGGTATTACAGCATGAACGCGCAGTCCCATTTTTGCGTGTAAAAGTTTTCTAAGCTCACCAGATAATTTGATAAAATCGCTGGAGCTCTTCTTATAACGAATAAAGAGCAGAAGCTCTTCTGAACCATTATTTGTTGAAACACTGCTAGCTACCACATTACGTAGTAGGAGCTCGGGGACTTGTGTACAAATTTGTTCAATATCATGAGCGTATATATTTTGCCCATTGATAATAATAAGATCCTTGGCACGGCCTGTTATTATCAATTGACCATCTTGAATAAAACCTAGATCGCCAGTATTTAACCAACCATCCCTGTGCAGAACTCTTTCAGTTTCCTCTTGATTTTTAAAGTATCCTGACGTTACATTATTACCTTTGATATGAATTAAACCGATATGGCTATCAAGTATATCCTTACCTTTTTCGTCAGCAATTTTAACTGAACACTCATCAATTGCTGTCCCCACCTCAAGAAAAGTGATGGCATTAGGGTCTTCTGGGCTCAGATTTGTGATTTTTTGACCAAAATTCAGCCTAGTACGATCTAGATAGTGAGGTTTCATTGGCGCGCCAGGTTTAGGCAAAGAAACCCCAACACTGGCTTCAGCAAGTCCGTAAACCGGGTACATACTATGGTAAGGTAATTTATAAGGTGCCAATGCCTTTAGGAACTGGTCGGCTAAAGTTAATGAAATCGGCTCAGCACCATTAAAAATTACTCGAACGTTTGACAAATCCCAGTCGAATTTACGTCTTTCCATTGAAATTAGAGTGATATGTAACCCGTAATTTGGAGTGAACAGCATTGTGCCTTTATGTACAGATGTTTTTTCCATCCAAATAAACGGTCGTCGTACAAAAACTGGAGTATCAATCAGAACTTGTTTGATTCCAAGTAACGTTGATGTGAGATGTACGGCAATTAACCCCATGTCATGGGTTAATGGCATCCAGCTGACCATGACATCCTTGTTTGTTGCTTCCGAGCAATTGGCTAGAGCTTTTACATTTGCGACCAAATTTTTATGAGTTAAGACTACGCCTTTAGGTTGGCCTGTTGAACCGGAAGAAAATTGTATAAAGGCAATATCATCTGGCCGGACATCACAGACAAGCTTGGACAGATCTTTATCACCACCAGAGTGGGGGGTAGTTAGGTTTAGTGATTTTCTGCAAATTTGCTCAAACTCATTTTGCAAGCCAAAACGTTTTGAGTACGATTTTAGATTATCAAATAACTCCTGTGAGTCAACACAAAGAAATGGATCGTCCAAAATAGCCCATACAGAGAAAACTTTTTTAAAGTTGTCATCCTTTACACCAACCGAAACAGGGACCGGAATGATCCCACCCAAGATACACGCCCAAAAAGTAGTGGTGAAGTTAAGATTGCTTTCCAGTTGAAATATTAATTGATCACCTTTACCAAGACCTTTAGACGTAAGATATCCTAATAGTTCCAAAGCATTATGATAGAGGTCTGCATAACTTAAAATCTCTTCACTGTCAACGTCATTACAATAGACAATTTCGGTCTCGCTATTCTTATGATTTAGCAAGGTATCAATCAAAGTTATCGCGTTTTTTTTTGAAAAATTGCTTTCTTCTAAAGGCATGACATAATTCCCTTTTAAGATTAATTGAAAAAAATTATCTATTAAAGATTAAAATTTAGTACGCAGAAAAAGCTCATTTTTTTTACTTTAATGCTGCACAACTCTCCACCGTGAAAATGGGCCATCTCTTGTACACAGTCTCTAAAGACGAAAAGCAAAAACATAACCATAAAAATTATTACTGATGGATATTTTTTGTTTAAGGTGGATAGGCTTATGGCCGTAGGTCGCAGAAAGGAATAATTTTTTTTAGGAAGTTTAGCGAAAACTTTGAGTGCGTGAAATTCTGTAAGATATGAATTTTGAACTACTTTAAACATTCGAAAAATAACCACCAACTGTGAATCCATTTAGTCAGCGTACCGCTGCAAAACTTAAGACATTCTATTTATACCACAAACTTAGCCTCTACTTACGACATCAAATTTATCAATCTTTGTGACGCCGAACTCAAATTAAATGAATAATATTTAAATACATCTATAAATTTATCCAACACTGAATCCTGCAATACCCGACACGCTTTTGCGATCTACAAAGAATTTTCCCTCCACAGGCTGGATTTGTATATAGGTCTAAATGGGTAAATTCAAGCTAAATAGAAGGTCTTTAGGTAGAGAAATAGTTATGTAGCAATGTCAGTTTACTCAGAGCATGCAAACTGCTGCTCCTTCATTCACTCCGAAATTCAAATAAAATAGGATAATTTAAGCAAAAAGAGAGGGACAACCCAGGTTTTTCATATAGCTGCTGATACATAGCAAATATAAAAACCGGATCATAGAATTATGTAGCACTTACTACAGGGTAATAAGGAAAGAATACACTGCGCTCGAAACGCGCTGTGAATACATCCCTATAAACTCGTAATCGGCATCCATGCCTCACGCGGCCCCGAGCGCGGTGTATTCTTTCCTTCCCCCTTTTTAATATCAGACCAAAATAGTTTATTTTCGAAATTCTGCATTTGGGAGAAGTCTAGGTTTCTCAAGGAATTGAGCTGCGAAAGTGAGAGTTTCTCTGAAAATTCACTGGATGTTCCTTGACGGCCCCAACTGTAGCATTGCATTTCTAACATCGGGCCAATCCTGCAAGCTGGCTCAGGTCAATCTAGATGTTCTAATCGCCACCGGGTTTCCGTTTTCGCTTGCTCGCGCAACCTTCCAGACAGCCATAAACAAAGAATCGTTCCACAAAATTACCTGACCAGCTGACTCCAAAGGTTAGAAAGGCTCAGCAAGATGTCAGTGAACAGCTGCGTAAGTTAATAGAATTATTTGATGATCGTTGTTTATACAGCAAGTAATGGGATACTACCCAGCCCCGGCTCCGAACAATTGGGAGGTAAGACAAGAAACGTACTGAAGGAAGGAGAGTCTATATTAACAACCTCTACTTTTAACGTGATGTCCTATAAAGTTATTTTTAGTATCAAAGCTGCGATTCATACCGTTCAGTCGGAACTATCCTAACTATTGGAAGTGATATACAAATCAATATATGCACTTAAAGTCATTGCCGAGGATTTTGAAATAGACAAATTGAATCAGTTGATTGTCTTTGGATGGATTGATTTAGCCCACACGCTACCTATTTTTTCCTGATAAGTTAACTTGTTATACGAACTATTACTTTTGTTCGAGGAACAGCATGTATGTAATTCAGGAAGAAAATGGAAGGATTAGTCACCTGAGTTGATGTATATTATTGGATTTTCTGAGCTAATCATCTCGCTTTCGCGCGTAAACTTGTATGGACCTCATGGTGAATCGTTTACAGTACAAGAGCTGAAACGAAACATCAGGTAGTGTTCAAAACTCTGTGTCAGCCAAATAGCCTCATAAGCTGATGTATTTTTCCAAGCGATCTGGAAAGTGGATCGTCAGTTGTGACAGTGT
>NZ_JBGMEK010000059.1:0-27227 GCF_041447265.1 Microbulbifer epialgicus | reverse complement strand
AAACCACCAGGGTATTGCCTACAGCTACGACAGCTTCGGCAACTTGTCGGAACAGGTAGTGCAACTGCGCATTGCCTCCTACTACGTGGAAAACCAAAGCGGCGCCTCACTGCATCGGCCAGAGCTTGACCGACTGCTGCGCGACAGCCACCCCGGCGATGTACTGCTTGTCGAGCAGATCGACCGGCTAACCAGGCTGACCAGTGACGGGTGGGATGTATTGAAGGGTCAGATCAAGAGCAAGAAGCTTAGGATTGTTAGCCTGGATGTCCCCACCTCCTATATGGCACTGGATCAGGGGCGGTCTACCAATGGGGACCAGATCATTGAAACCGTGCTGTCCGCAATTAACAACATGCTCATTGACCTGATGGCGGCGATGGCCAGGAAGGACTACGAAGCAATGAGGACTCGCCAACAGCAGGGCATCGCCAAAGCAAAATTAGAGGGTAAGTATCAGGGGCGGCCGGCAGATTTGGACCGCCACAAGCAGGTTAAATATTTTCGCGAAGAAAAGGGCCTAAGCATTAATGAAACCGCCAGGGCCACCGGCTACAGCAAATCACAGGTGTGCCGTATACAGGCCGAATATAGGAAGCGGGAGCTGGCAGAGGAGTAGAGAGCCACTAAAAGCCAAATATTTTGTGAGTCGCCACTCAAATCTAACCTTAAGGGCTTTGCAATTCAGAAAACCGGGAGATTATGTGATGGAACAATAAAGGAGATTACTGAGATGTCCAACAATAACTCTAATGGTTTCCTCGTATTATTATTTATTATTGCCGCCGCGGTTATATTTCGTGGGGTTTGGAACATCAGCCAGAGCACAGGGTTATCCATGAATACTGTTGCTCAAGTGGGCATTCAAGCCATATTGGGTAATGGCGCCCTATTCGTCTTTTATAAATTCATTCCTCGATCTTTCGATCGATGGTGGAGCCTAATCTTTGCAGTCAACTTTTGGGCCTTTATTCCGGCGATTGATGAATACGGAATGAAGCACTTACCCTTCGCATCTCTAGATTACTCTGTCGGGCCAGAGCCTTTATGGTACACCACAGCCCTCTGGCAGACCGTTATCATCATCGGTCTCGCTGCACTATCCCCCGTCATTAAATGGGTCTTTGATAGGGAGGACAGGGGCGACTGGTGAGTGGCCGACGTTGATAATCCATTACTCCCAATATATTCTTCGCCGCAATCGACAGGGATTTCGATTGTATTTCAAGGAAGAAGACTATGGCGGGACACCCCCAGCTCAACCAAGTGAAGTCAAAGACGGAACGGGTTCCATACAGCGGCACATTTTTCATTGTAGAAATCAGTTATCACAATATCGACGGCATCGACGGCTATGTTGTGGGGCTGAAATTCTATGATCAATCCAACAGCACAGACTCTGCCAAAGTTGCAAGAGTGCACCCCTTTGGCCTAGGGCGAATCGTCGCGCAAACCGCCATTAAAATGATTCTGCCCGACCTTGATCAGATCTCAATTTTTGGCTTTTATCTGCAAACAGAAGGCCTGGAAGCGCGGCGAAAGGGTGGAGCGGCCAGAAAAAAAGAGATGTATCAGGCTAAGGCCCTTTTGATGCACAAGGATGTTAAAAGCAAGCTCAAGCATCTAACCCGGTTTGAGGTGGACGGCGGCCTCGGCTGGACTATGAGTGAGCACGACTACTCAAGCTATCCTCAGCTTGAGTTTTTTGAGCGGGAACTGGCCAAACAATTGGAGGTGATCCTATGCTGATTCGGATTGAAACCGGGGAGCTTATCGAGTTTCCTGAAGACTTGGCCGCACGTGTCCTGATTGATCCCTTTTCTGATGATGGCGACAAGCCGGCACTGACTGCCGAAGAGGTCAACGTCGCACTCCACTCGATTTTGGGAACATACTTTGATCCTGATTTGAGTCGTGAAGACAACATCAAAGCGGTTGAAGAAATATATGATCAATTCAAGCCGCCAAGTGCAGAGAGTCTACGCAGGGCACAAGAGTCGATCCGAGCCTATGTAAGAGAAGTCAAAGAGGCAGATATCGGCAGTGTGGACTCCGACTATTTGAAGTTGTTTTCCGCTACCGAACAAGAGAGGCAGTTTGCCAAGTCTCTAATAAAGCCCAACAAGCTTAGAGACTTCAGCGATGTATCGACGGCTGAAATTGCAGATATCGCCCGCAAAGCTGGACAAGAAGCCCGGCAGGAATCGTTAAATGCCGGCTGTGAGGTCGTGAGCGAAGATGAACAAGGCCGTACTGTAACAACCAAAAAATTGCCAGATGGAACAGAGCAGAAAATAGTCAAAGGAGAGGCTGAGGATTGAGCACAAATCCGCCAACCTAGAGAAAGGCGCGCGGCAACAAACCCGGGCGAAATCGCCCACAGCTTTGTCCCCAAGTTCTGTGGATAAAGCACAGTAGCGAGAGAGAGCTGGCTAATTCATTGAAGAGCGCGGGGAAACTCGCTTAGCGTACTAACTTTCCTCCGTAAAATCCCCTAAATCAGAATCACCCAGCTCCGCCAGGCGCTTGGCATAGACTCGGCTGATTCCTCTACGCTTTTTTCAGCCGACCCGGTAAAGCGTGCAACGCCGTGTTTCAGCTCGGATGTACCGCGCTGGGCATATTCGCAAAACTCCACCATTTGTTCATAAAGGTCGGCAGGAACCGCGTAAAATTGTACTCGGTTGTGTGCTGCAACCGCTACAGGCTGGCCCTGCGCCTCTTGCATCGCCGCGTTGGGATTGGCCTTAAACTGGCTAATTGGGGTCGTGTAATCACACATTACTTTCTGGAGCATGACAGACCTCGCCGCCGCTAATCGTGTAATTTATCAGTAACAGCTTGGGGCCATAGCGATGCCACAACAAAGCCCCCACCAGTATCAGCTGCAGCAGCAACACCACTCCCACAGCCACCAACAAAAATATCATTAAATTCATCAAGCTCACGCGCAGGCCCTCCCTGGTGGCTATTTTTTTCTTAACTTGACACTAAGATGTACTGAAAGAATCAAGAATTCAGCTTTGGATTCGAAAATTGTGGTTTTAGGTAAAAAAAAGCTGAGAGGAATGATGGTAGTAAGGGGGTGGAATTAGTAGGGCGTTGCAGAAAGGTAGCGCCGGCAGTCACCTATGCCGTGTACCCAGCATTTATCGAGCTGATGCAGGCCTGTCGCCCCCCTTCTGCTGACCCAACCAAATGTAAAGCGACTTTCAAAATTTCGGTTTAGATAAAGCCAGTGCATTGATGAGATACTCAGTTGTTCGAGGACAGGGGAAGTATTTTCAGATATAGCACCGCGCTTTCAGGGATCTAAATGTCGACCAATCCAGTCCACAAGCTCCAAATAATGGTCCAATTGAAAGGGTAACTCTGTTGGCATATGAAGACGTTCACCGTCCACAAGCGATAGCAGGGCTTTGGGTTGCTCTCCTGAGATCAGAGTGCGAATACGCTGTTGAATGGAAGTGTGATCAGAATCTTCTGGAGTTTTTGTGATATTGGCGTGGATAGGGTTGAGATCGACATAGGCCATACAGGCGGCAAGGGCCCTCTCATCCAATAAAGCCTGGGATTTAAAGCGACCTTCCCAGAAGCGACCTGTGCAATTGTCTTCTGCATTGGCCTGACGAGCAATAGACTCGTTTAACCAACGCGTAAACTGGCTGATATCCATTAATCGTTCTCGCCACAGGCTGTGCAACTCTCTTAGTTTTTCTTTTTTACTGTGGTCAAGTGAGACGCCCTGAATGAAACGTTAGGCTAAATTAGGAGCTTTGAATTGCTCTTGCCAGCGGAGAATCACTTAGGAATCCAGCTAGTTCATGAGCTGCCACTTTGTCGATATAGAGTACGATATGGTAGTGATTGCTCATTACTGCATACGCAGCGATATCTAGCGCAAATATTCCAGCCAGCTTATGCATCCGAGACTCAATCCTCTCACGGTGATGTTTATAGTCATTACCAGATTCCATCTCTCTACCATACAGAAATGCTCTGCGCACACAGCGAGTGAGGCAATGGTAATAGGGTCTGGCATCTAGAGAAACCTGGGCGCTACGTAGCAGGGGGCATTGCTTCTATATTGTCTGTATTTACTTACAGCATTTGATCCAGAAATTTTAATTGCGTAAATATCCTTGGCGTTTATAACTATGACTTTTATGGGTGTCCAGAATCAGTTCGCTTTGATAAATTTCACTTTGGGAAATTACTTCTGGGCTTTATTATGCGGAGGATTGAAGATTATTTTGTTCACGGTCCTGCTTACTCTCAGTTTCTTTTTGACGCTTGGGCGCCGCAAAATCTGTGCATTTGGAGATCGCTTCAATAACGGCTTTGGCACTTTCCTTAGAGTAGCCACCACCACCAAGCATAACGGCGGGTACGCATCGTTCACTAAGGGCTCTTAAAGTCAGCCTTTCTCTCTCTGCTATATCTTCAATAGTTAAGCAAAGACCCCCCAACCTATCGCTATTTAGGGTGTCGGTGCCGGAAACCACAAAAGCTAGCTTATAGTCATCATCTAACGTTTCCAGTGCATCTTTATATTGATCTAAGTATTCCCGACCTTCTGTTCCCGGCATTAAGGGAGCAGAAATATTTACTCGATCGCGTGTATAACTCGAGGTGGGATAAATACCGGCATTGTAGATATCTAAAATCGTTACGCTTTTATTCTCCATAAATGTGTAAGCGTTGCCGTTACCATGGTGAGCATCTGTATCTATTATCAATACTTTGTCTTCCGGTTTTAGTAAGCCGTTCTTTATTAATTGTTGATGACAGATCCCAATATCGTTGTAGATACAGAATCCCTCCATATTCTGCTGCATGGCGTGATGGTATCCTCCAGATAGATTCCAGTAGAAGCCACCGTCATTAAGTGCACGTTTCGCACCTAGCATGGTTCCTGCTACACCCCAGCGCATGGGGGAAAGCACTCTCTTATTTAGGAAGGAAAAACTAATGAAGGGGATCTTGGGTACTTCTAGAGCCCTAAATATAAACACAGGATCTCTCACTTTTTTACGCATCATGCTGGAAAGAAAAGTGTCTATTAAATCCATGCTGATTGGTTCTGCGGGTTCTATGAAATTAATCTTAGGATTACCTTTTAGGGCATTAAATATCTTTTGAAATTTCATTCCATCAAACGGATGCAGATAGCTGACTAGCCCTAGTCTGATATTAAAGTTATGACTGTAAATCACATTCATACTGTTGCAGCCCCTTCTGCTGCCAATTCTCGGGCAAATTGCAAAATTTGATTTGGGGTCCAAATGCCACGCCCTATAAATTTACCAAGCTTGCTGTACTCCTGAGCTGTCGGATAAAAGCTCGGCTCTCTTCCACAGGCGATCTTTAAACATTCAGCGACAACATTAGAGCAATTATATCGTGCTAACTGATATCTTGGGGTATTCCTTTGAAGATTAAGAATAAAATCCTCCAGGGCTTCCGCATTAATATTTGGAATTGTCACTGTTATTGGCTGGCGATTTCCTTCCGCCTGAATATCTTCATGAAGTGCATTCATGAATTGCCCAGGCTGGCTAGTTTTGATTTTTAAATCCTTTTTGCCTGCTCCATCTTCTGGCCAAAAGCTGACATAGTTACCCTCAAAAGATAATGAGGCGTGCCCAACCATATTGCCATGGGGTGGCCAAACGTGAACTTTTAACAAAATGGTCTCCTTTATACCAATTGTTACTTGTTTCTTTGCCCTATCCATACTGGGCATTTGTTATTGGTGATTTTTTAATTAACGAGGTAAGTGGCTAGCCCTACGTATGTAATTGATTCACTGTCTCAAGATTTCAAATATGTTCACAAGCTTGCGGCAGTTTCTTAAAGCTACCACGAAGATATTTCAGGATAAAACACTTTAAAAAACCGTAATTTTCTGAGTTACAAAGATTGTCTGCATATTTTTCGAACAGCAAAAATTGCCGCCGGTCACTCTTCCCCACGCCTGCCGGTTTTTGGCGTTCTTTTAGTTGATGAAATGAAACTGGCGGCCTTGGCCTGAGCTGGTGCGGGCTCTAGGGCTATTTGGGATTTCACAGAATGAAGAGTTTTGAAGAGAAGTGAAGAAATCTTTCACAGCTGGAAAGCTGATATAGCGGCAAAGTGTCAACGTGATTTTGCGTTGACACAATGTTGACACTTTGGAGTGTTTAGGCGCCAAACTTTTAGATGGGGTAGAATTAAAAAACCCGCGAAAGCGAGTGCTTACGCGGGTTTGAATATGGTGCCCGGAGGCGGAATCGAACCACCGACACGGGGATTTTCAATCCCCTGCTCTACCGACTGAGCTATCCGGGCTTTGCGATCTTGCTGGGCTTCCCCTGCGTCGCGAGGCGCGTATTAAAGCCGTTCCTCGTGCACGAGTCAACCCCTTGATTGTAAAAAGTTTTTTTTCTTTCGCGGGGGCTTTAAACACGGCTCGGTTACTGTTGTTCCGGGGGGATGTAGCCGTCAGCTGCGTCGTACTCTTCGCCACTCAGGAACTTCATCATCTGCTCGCTCAGATAGGCGCGGCTGGAGGGCTCCATCATATTGAGGTGCTTTTCGTTGATCAGCATGGTTTGGTGTGACATCCATTCCTGCCAGGCTTTTTTGGATACGTGCTCGAAGATATCCACGCCTTTTGGGCCGGGAAAGGGTGGTGCGTCCAGGCCTTCCAACTCCTCTTGGTACTTGCGGCAGAATACGGTTCTGGACATGGACTCCTCCTGGTTTTAGTCGGCCGTAGTTGGGGCTAGCAGCGGCGCCTGCAGCGCCAGTAATTGTTTTGCCAGCTTTATGATCGGGGCGGGTAGCCCCAGTTCCTGAGCCGCGCGGGCGCGGTTTAGACGCCGCAGTTTATACCAGCCGGCGCCGCTCTCGGCTACCTGTGCGGGGACTTTGTCGAGCTGTACCCATACCGGGGAAATATCCAGGTGAAAGTGGGTGAAAGTATGCCGCAGTATTGGCAGCGTTTGTATTGTACTGGCATGCCAGCGCTGTTGCTTGAGCCAGGTCTTTGGATCTTCTGCCTGGGGTGGGCACCAGAGGCCGCCCCAGATTCCGGTAGCGGGGCGCTGCTCCAGGTAAATCTCGTCTTCGTATTCCAGCAGTAGCATGGTGGCACTGCGCACCGGTTTTTCCTTGCGCGGCTTCTTGCCGGGGTAATCCTGCGGGTTGCCCTGGGCGTGGGCCATGCAAGACTTCTTTAATGGGCAGTCGTTGCAGTTGGGCTTGGTGCGGGTGCAGAGGGTGGCACCCAGATCCATCATCACCTGGGTGTAGTCGTTGACGCGCTTCTTCGGGGTATAGGTCTCGGCCAGTTCCCACAATTTGTTGGCTACAGAGGTCTGTCCTGGCCAGCCTTCCACGGCGTGGAAGCGGGCTAGCACCCGTTTTACATTGCCGTCCAGGATCGGTGCCCTGAGTCCCATGCTGATACTGGCAATGGCGCCGGCGGTGGAGCGGCCGATGCCGCTCAGTTCAGTGAGAGCTTCTACATCCTGTGGAAATTCTCCCCCGAATTCTTCCCAAACCATTTGCGCACATTTGTGCAGGTTACGTGCGCGGGCGTAATAGCCGAGGCCACTCCAGTGGGCCAGCACCTTATCCAGGGGGGCGCGGGCGAGGCTCTCCAGGGTAGGAAAGCTGTGCATAAAGCGTTCGAAGTAAGGGATAACCGCACTTACCTGGGTTTGTTGCAGCATGATCTCTGAAACCCACACGCGGTAGGGGTTGATATCTTGCTGCCAGGGTAGGTCTTTGCGCCCATGTTTATCGAACCACTTGAGAACGGCACTCTGGAACTGCTTTGGGGTCATGGAGGTACTGCGAGGTTGGGTAGAGTGAGATTTTGGGGCCAGAATTGTGCACCGGGCGGGGCCCGGTGCGACTTTGATCAACGGCCGAAGAGATTTTTCAATTTTTCTTTCAGTTCGTCGACCTTTTCTTCCACTTTATCGCCATATTTTTTCTTGGCTTTGTGTTTCAGTTCCTCACGCACCAAATCATCGAGACGGCGGCTGTCGGGTTTACAGGTGCCTGGGCCCACATCGTCAAAGTCGCCTTTACAGCGCAAAGGCAGCGGACGGTTGCGCCAGCGTTTGTTCTTCACGGTACAGCCGTCGGCGGATGTGCTTTCGCCAACCAGGGCGAGGCCGAGGGCGAAGTCGAAGTCCTGTTTCTTCAGGTCTATCTCGCCATCGCCGGTCATGGCGATATTCTCGATACCGGCGAGAATTTCGGTCACCTTCACGTCATCTCCCTTTACGGCAATGGTGGCGCGCACATCCTGCAGGCCGGTCTGGGCGGGCCAGTCCCTGTCTGGCAGGGGAGTGTTTTCCGCATAGCTGAACAGTTGGCACATGCTCTTTTCCAGGTTGAAAGGCGCTATGGAAAGCTCCTTGCTGGAAATATTAACGGCAGCGACCAGGTTTTTTTGCAGGTCTACGGACGTTTTGCCCTTGGTTCGACCATCCCAGTTTACACTGGCCTCACCAGCTACCTGTACTTTCTCACTGGGGAACAGTGCTTTCTGCACCTTGCCGATATCCACATTGCTGAGACCACCGCGTACCTGGCCTTCTGCCGTTTGGGCGCGGGCGTTGAGCTGGCCATTGCTATTGAGCTGCCCGCCATAGATGTCGGCGCTGAGCTTTTGCAGCTGATAGAGGCCGTTATCCACAGTGAGTTGTATTTCGGGGCTGTCCAATTGCAGGTCCGCGGCCTGTAATTGGTCCAGAGCCAAGCTGATATTGGCGGTAAAGCCGCGCAGGGCGCTGAGGGGCAGGGGTTCTGGGGGTACTTGTTGGGCCGTTTCCTGCTGCTCGCTAGCCTTGGGCTTGGATTGCTTTTGGATTTGCTGGGCGCTGATGGTTTCGGCAGAAGTTGGGGTTTGTTCCGCTGGCTTGCTCTGTGCAGCGGCTTCGGCAGAGGTCGCCGATTCACCTTCCTTCTCTTCAGCTGGGGGTAAATAGCTATCCAGATTGAAGGCACCGCCGCGGAGACTTAGGTCCAGTCCGGGCATTTCCGCGTTACGAAGTTGAGCGCTGCCGCTGAAAGTGGTGCTGTCGAGTTGTAGCTGTAGAGGGGTAAGGTCCAGTTTTTGTTCGGTGCCCTCCAGGCTGGTTTCGATATTCAGCTTCTGCAGTACAGCACTATTACGGGTAACTACTTGAGTGCCGGTCAGATCAAGCCAGGGGCGCAAGGGGTCGGCGCTGGCATTGAGGTTCATCTGTACACGCCAGGGTTGGTTACTGTTGTCACGGCGCACATAGCCGCGCAGGTGTACAGTAGCTTTGGCGTTGTTGTCCGCGGTAAAGGTCAGCTGCAGGGGCTGCAGGCGGAGGCCGTTGAGACCTTCATCCAGAGCCAGGGTACTGTCCAGCTTCAGGTTGAGGGGATAGCGTAGGTCGCTGCCACTCATACTGGCATCGGCGCTGAGATGCCCCGGTTCGCCGCCTGGCACCAGGTTGTCGGCGGTCACACGCAGATCTTCCACCTTGTAGGCTTTGTTGGTGCGGGCATCAGTGTAGGACACCAGACCGTTTTGAATACGAAGCTTGTCGAGACTGAGTTGCACCTGTTGCTGGCTGGACTCCTCGGTTTCCTTGGGGATCTCCAGCTTGGGTGGTTCTTTGCTCTGGGCTTCCAAGGCTTCACTGATCAGTTCCCAGTTGCCGCGCCCCTCTTTGTCCACAGAGAGCTCAATCTGCGGTGCCACCAGGACGATTTCCTCGGCTTGCACACGGCGCTGTAACAGTGGTTTGAGGGCGACACCCACTGCAATTTTATCGGCGCGCACCAGGGTTTCCTCAGGTAGTTGCAGCGGTGCCAATGCTACGTCGCGCAGTTCCAGGCCGACTTGTGGCCACAATTGCCAGCCAATATCGCCTTCCAATTGCAGGGCGATGCCCTGTTTGGCGGCGAGTTTTTCCAGCTGGGGCTTGTACTGGTTTACGTCGAGGCCGGCCAGCAGCCAGGCGACAGCACCGGCGAGCAGCAGGAAAACGACCAGTAGAGCGATAAGTGTGCGCTTGATCCAGGCCATGGAGAGGATTGTCCCTATAGATTTCGTAGAAGATTTGTCGTGTATATCAACACATCAGACTTCGCGACGGGGGTTGATGTTCCCGTGCCCTTCTCCAAAGAGCTTATCCGGGAAGTGTAGGAGATGCAGCCCCGCGGAGCTGGGCGCGCCGCGGGGGTCATTGAAGCAGTTGTGCCTTAGAAAATAAACCGTACGCCCGCTTCGATGCTGCGGCCGGGTGCCGGGGCATAGTCGCGCAGCAGCGAGGTGGAGTTACGGATTTCCTCGTCCAGCAGGTTGCGTGCGCTAGCAAAGAGTACCGCATTGCTGCCGCCGATATTGAGGTTGTATTCGGCGCTCAGGTCCATGCGAGTATACCCATCGGTAGGCTCTTCATAGGCACCGGCGCGGTCCTGGTCCGCAGCCTGCACAGTGCGCCACTCCCAGCCCCACTGGTCGTAATCGGCACCCAGGGCCACGCCCATCCGAAGCGGTGGCATACGCGGTACATCAGAGCTTTCACCGGCAATTGCATCATCGAAGCTAGCGCGCACCATGTCGCCAAACAGGGTTACATAGTGGCCGCCCTGTAAGGGGAAGGTCACCGAGGCCTCGGCTCCGTAGAAAGTTGCATCGCGGTTGGCATAGGCATAGACCGGCAACTCCTCTTCCTCGCCGCCGGTGTTCTGCGCGTAGATATAGTCACCGATCTGGTTGTAGAAAACGCTGGCCTCAATGCGCGCAGCGTGCCAGCCACTGGCGGCTTCGTTGTGGTGGTGATAACCCAACTCCAGGTTTACGCCGCTCTCTTTATCCAGCTCATTGTTACCCAGCAGATAGCGGGACTCCGCCAAGTGCGCGCCATCGGCAAACAGTTCCTCGGCCACCGGGGCACGTTCGGAGTGGGTGGCGCCAAAGCTGAGATGCTGGTGCTCGGCGAGGAAGTACTGCAGCGTGGTGCTGGCGCCGACCAGATTGTAATCGCGGTCGTTGGCAATTTCTGGGTCTATATCCACTCGCTCCAGGCGGGCGCCCAGATCCAGGTGCCAGTTGCCCCACTCGCGTTCCTTCATGGTGAAAAAGCCGGTGCTGCGGGTGCGTGAGGGCTGGATAAAGGCTTCGTCTCCAACTGCGGCAAAGTCCTTGTCGGTTAATTGCAGGCCGTAGGCACCGCGCCAGCCGTTGCCGGCATCGTGGGTTATTTCAACCCGGCTCTCCCAGGCCTCGTTGGTGAAGCGGGTGCCTGGGTTGCCGGCATCCAGCTCCACATGCTCATAATCGTTGTAGCCGATTCGCAGGCTCAGTTTGTCCCAGTAATCGCCGTCGAAGCGGTGCTCGCCTTTCAGGTCATAGCGGGTTTGTACCAGATCGATGCGTACCGCATTGACCTCACCGGCCTCGGCGTGCTCCTCATGTTCATCGTGGTCGTCGTGGTCTTCGCCTGCGTGGTCCTCATCTTCGTGGTGGTGCTTATGAGTGCCCAGGGGGGTGCCGTAGTTATTTTCCAGGCGGTTTACTGAAAAGCCAATAAAGCCGCTGTCGGTGATCCAGGAAACCCCTCCGCTATAGTTGTGGGCGCGGGCATTGGTATTGCCCACGAAGCCATCGGTGTTGAACTCGTCCTCGTCCTCGTGCTCGCCTTCTTCGCCGGCGTGCTCTTCATGTTCGTCGTGTTCTTCATGCTCAACGATGGCCAGGCCCGGGATTTCGGTATTGTCGTTTTCGCGATAAACCCCGTCTACATACCAGGCCAGCTGCCCAGCACCGCCAGTGAAACGAAATACTGAGGCGTCTTGGCTGTCGGCAGTGTTGTGACGCAGCTCAACTGCGCCCTCTACCTTCTCTGGCACGGCAGTGGGGATACGCCCGTCGATGATGTTAACCACCCCTCCCACGGCCCCGCTACCATAGCGCAGGGCGGCGGGACCGCGCAGTATTTCGATACGTTCCGCAAGCAGAGGCTCGATACTGGCGGCGTGATCGGCGCTGGTGTTGGATGCATCGGATACATCCAGGTTATCGCTCAAGATCTTTACACGGTTGGCACTCTGGCCGCGAATAACTGGCAGCCCCACGCCACTGCCGAAGGCGGCATTGGCTACACCGGGTTGGTCTTGCAAAGTTTGGCCCAGGGTTGCCGCGGCGGATTTACGCAATGCGTCCCCGGAGAGAATAGAAACCGGAGCTGCCACGGCGTCGGCAGGCTTATCCAGCGGCGAGACGGTGACATTGACCTCTTCCAGGGTCGAGTTGTTTTCAGCGGCGTAAATAGCGGGCGCGGCCAGGCTGGCAATGGCCAGGGCCAAAATGTTGAATTTGATCATTAGTTTTTTATGTCCTGTCACAGGCGGATGCTGCCGTACGCGCACAGGCGCGGGCACCCACAAAGCAAATTTCTGTTTTTTTAAGGATTAACTGAAAGACAGGGACCGGGGTGGGGCGCGCGCACTCTGGCGCTCAGGCTGGCAATTGTGGGCTGTTGGCGCAGAGTGGCGTTCGTAGTGACTTTGGGGCTCAGCCTGTACGAGCAATGGCTCGCTGCCGAGTGCTGCAGGTGAATGCATACAGCACAGGTCACACATCTCCACCTGAGTGTTGCCCAGGTGGAAGTGCTCCGCCCACAGCGGCTGAGCTGCTACTACGGCGAGTAACAGAAACAGGCTGGCCCAGTAATGGGATTTTCGGCGCTTTAGAGTAACCATACCGCGCATGATATGTGGTTATGATTACGAATCAAGTTTCATCTGACACTAGCGGACCACAGCGGGCATCATTCATCCTATAATTTGCGCCCTCTGTCTTATTGCTCAAAAAAGGAACGCTTTCAATGCGCAAGGCTAGCGTCACCCGCGATACGCTGGAAACCAAGATTCAAGTCAGCGTCGACCTGGACGGCCAGGGGCACGGCCAGTTTGCCACCGGGGTTCCCTTTCTCGAGCATATGCTCGATCAGATTGCCCGCCACGGTATGATCGATATGGATATCCGTTGCGATGGCGATATCCATATCGACGACCACCATACGGTGGAAGATATCGGCATTACCCTCGGCAAGGCCATTTCCCAAGCATTGGGAGACAAGAAAGGCATGACCCGGTATGGCCATAGCTATGTGCCTTTGGATGAGGCCCTCTCCAGGGTGGTGATCGATTTCTCCGGCCGTCCCGGTCTGGTGATGGAAGTACCTTTTACTCAAAAGCGTATCGGCAATTTCGATACCGAACTGTTTTATGAATTCTTCCAGGGCTTCGTCAATCATGCCCTGGTGACGGTGCATATCGATTGCCTGCGCGGCCACAACGCCCACCATCAGGTAGAGACGGTATTCAAAGCCTTCGGCCGCGCCCTGCGTGTGGCGTTAACCCCAGACCCGCGTATGGCTGGCACCATGCCCTCCACCAAGGGAGTCTTGTGATGGGTAAGGTCGCAGTACTCGATTACGGTATGGGCAACCTCCACTCGGTTGCCAGTGCTCTGGATAAGGTGGCGCCGGAAGCCGAGGTAGTGTTGGCGCAAACTCCGCAGCAGGCCCAAGGTGCGGAGCGTTTATTAGTACCTGGAGTCGGAGCTATTCGCGATTGCATGGCAGGATTTGTTGAAGCGGGTTTTGCTCCACTGCTCAAAGATGCCATCGCCGCTGATATCCCGATACTGGGAATCTGCGTTGGTATGCAGATTATGATGCGCCACAGCGAAGAAAATAATGGTGTCGACTGTCTGGATATCTTCCCGCAACCGGTGCAGTTTTTTGGCAGCGACCTGCCGGTGGTGCAAGGTGGTGAGCGCCTGAAAGTACCGCATATGGGCTGGAACAGCGTGCGGCAGACATGTGAACATCCCCTGTGGGCAGGCATTGCTGATGAAAGCCGCTTCTATTTCGTGCACAGCTACTATGTGCCTGCTGAGGACAATCCTGTGCTCGCCGGGCGCACAGAGTATGGTGTGCCCCTGGCGTCTGCAGTGGCGCGGGAGAATATCTTTGCCACCCAGTTCCACCCAGAAAAGAGCGCCGATGCCGGCCTGCAACTACTAAAGAACTTTGTCAGCTGGAATGGCCGGGCCTGAGCCCCGCCTATTTTTCCTGACTTGAATAATCACCGCCGACGAAAGACAGAGCATGATTGTAATTCCCGCTATCGACTTGAAAGACGGTCAGTGTGTGCGCCTGCGCCAGGGCGAAATGGACGACGCCACCGTATTTTCTGATGACCCCCTGGCCACCGCTCAGCACTGGGTAAATGAGGGGGCCAAGCGCCTGCATCTGGTGGACCTGAACGGAGCCTTTGCCGGCAATCCGGTAAATGGTGAGGCCGTTACCGCCATCGCCAAACAATTTCCCCATCTGCCGGTACAGATTGGTGGTGGTATCCGGGATTTGCATACCATTGAGCGGTATCTGGATGCCGGTGTTACCTGGGCCATTATCGGCACTGCCGCGGTGAAGGATCCCAAGCTGGTAGAGGAGGCCTGTCGCGAGTTCGAAGGGCATGTCATCTATTTCGTGCACAGCTACTATGTGCCTGCTGAGGACAATCCTGTGCTCGCCGGGCGCACAGAGTATGGTGTGCCCCTGGCGTCTGCAGTGGCGCGGGAGAATATCTTTGCCACCCAGTTCCACCCAGAAAAGAGCGCCGATGCCGGCCTGCAACTACTAAAGAACTTTGTCAGCTGGAATGGCCGGGCCTGAGCCCCGCCTATTTTTCCTGACTTGAATAATCACCGCCGACGAAAGACAGAGCATGATTGTAATTCCCGCTATCGACTTGAAAGACGGTCAGTGTGTGCGCCTGCGCCAGGGCGAAATGGACGACGCCACCGTATTTTCTGATGACCCCCTGGCCACCGCTCAGCACTGGGTAAATGAGGGGGCCAAGCGCCTGCATCTGGTGGACCTGAACGGAGCCTTTGCCGGCAATCCGGTAAATGGTGAGGCCGTTACCGCCATCGCCAAACAATTTCCCCATCTGCCGGTACAGATTGGTGGTGGTATCCGGGATTTGCATACCATTGAGCGGTATCTGGATGCCGGTGTTACCTGGGCCATTATCGGCACTGCCGCGGTGAAGGATCCCAAGCTGGTAGAGGAGGCCTGTCGCGAGTTCGAAGGGCATGTCATCGTTGGGCTTGACGCTAAAGATGGGCTGGTAGCTACCGAGGGTTGGGCTGAAGTCTCCGAACTGAAAGCTACTGAACTGGCCAAGCGCTTCGCAGATTGTGGGGTCAGCTCGATTGTGTACACGGATATCGCCCGCGATGGCATGATGCAGGGCGTCAATATCGAGGCCACCCTGGAAATGGCACACGCGGTACAGGTGCCGATCATCGCTTCCGGCGGTGTGAGCAGCATCGAGGATATCGAACAGCTGTTGGATACCGGAGAGATATACGGCGCAATTACCGGCCGGGCAATTTACGAAGACAAGCTGAACCTGCGTGCGGCGCAGCAGCTTTGCGATCAACGGAAAAAATAATGGCACTGGCGAAACGCATTATTCCCTGTCTCGATGTCGATGCCGGCCGCGTAGTAAAAGGCGTGAACTTTGTCGATATCCGCGATGCCGGCGACCCGGTGGAAATTGCCCGCCGCTATAACGAGGCGGGTGCCGATGAGGTGACCTTTCTTGATATCACGGCTACCCACGAGCAACGGGACACCATCCTGCACACCGTGGAAAAAATGGCCCATGAGGTTTTTATTCCGCTCACCGTGGGTGGGGGGGTGCGCAGCTTGCAGGATATTCGCAATCTGCTCAATGCCGGTGCGGACAAGACCGCAGTTAATTCAGCGGCAGTGAAAAATCCCGAGTTCGTACGCGAAGCCGCCGAGCGCTTTGGCAGCCAGTGTATCGTGGTGGCTATCGATGCCAAGCAGGTGGGGGAGAATCGATGGGAAATCTTTACCCACGGTGGGCGCCAGCCGACCGGCATTGATGCGGTGGCCTGGGCGCGACAGATGGCGGAATATGGCGCTGGGGAGATTCTGCTTACCAGTATGGACCGGGACGGAACCAAGAATGGTTTTGATCTGGCTCTGACCCGTGCGGTGACTGAGGCGGTGCCGGTACCGGTAATTGCCTCCGGCGGTGTCGGCAACCTCCAGCATTTGGCGGAGGGCGTTCTTCATGGTGGTGCTGACGCGGTGTTGGCGGCCAGTATTTTCCACTTTGGCGAGTACAGCATTGCTGAAGCCAAGGCATTTATGCAGGAGGCAGGGATAGAGATGCGCTTGTAAGCGTATTGAGTTGTCCTTGAAAAGTTAGGTTTTTTCTGGAGTTTGAGCGCTGGCGGCGGACCAAAAAGGCCCGCCGCGCGCCGGTTACAGCTTTTCGTCTGCGCGCGCAAAGCGCTCGCGCAGACCCCTGTCCCTGTGAGCGTAGAGATTCAGCCCTTTGAGTACATTGAGTGCTTCGAAGATCTGGTTGTCGCGGTCCAGCCAGTTATCGCGTTCCCCCTGTTCCCGCGCGCGGTCCTCAGAGGTGCGGTCGGCGCCGCCATTGCCATTGTCCAGGTGGCCGGCCAGGTCCGCTTCGGTGGGTCGTTTCGAGTCTTCGAGTCGTGTGACTTTCACCCGCTCCACAACGATATCCGGGGTAATGCCCTGGGCCTGGATCGAGCGGCCATTGGGGGTGAAATAGAGCGCTGTGGTGAGCTTGATTGCGCGCTCATTATTGATGGGAATGACCGTTTGCACTGAGCCCTTTCCAAAGCTGTCGGTGCCCATTACCACAGCGCGGCGGTGGTCCTGCAGGGCACCGGCGACAATTTCCGCCGCCGAGGCGGAGCCGGCGTTAATCAGCACCACTAGAGGGGTGCCATCGGTCAAGTCGCCCGGCTCTGCAGAGTAGCTCAGGTTGGCGGCCTCGTTGCGGCCCTCTGTATAGACCACCAGGCCCTCTTCAAGAAATGCATCGGCGACTTCCACCGAAGACTGCAGAACACCACCGGGATTATTGCGCAGGTCCACAATCAGGCCTTTGAGGGCACCCTTCTTTTGCAGTTTGATTAGTTCCTCAGCCACATCGGTACCGGTATCCAGTTGGAACTGGCTGATGCGCAGATAGCCGTAACCCTCATCGAGTACCTTACTGCGCACACTGCGCACACGCACGGTGTCGCGTTTGAGAGTGACATCGAAGGGTTCTTTGCGCCCCTTGCGAGCGATAGTCAGGGTGACACTGCTGCCTTTGGGTCCACGCATCCACTCTACCGCCTCGTCCAGGCTGATACCTTTCATGGATTTTCCCGACAGGCGCAGAATTACATCCCCGGCTTTGAGGCCAGCGCGCGAAGCTGGGGTGTCATCCATCGGGCTCACAACAGTGATGTGGTCGTTTGAGATGCCGACTTCAATACCCAGGCCGGCGAACTCGCCGGTGGTATTGGCTTGTAGGTCGTCGAAGGAGCGGCGATCCAGGTAGGAGGAGTGCGGGTCGAGTCCCTGCAGCATGCCCTTGATGGCGTACTCGAGTAGGGTGCGGTCATCCACTTCCTCGACATAGCCCTGGCGAATCTGCTCAAACACCTTGGCAAAGCTACGCAGGTCTTCCAGTGGCAGGCGCCCTGCGGTTTCGGCGGTGATATCAGATTGGTTGCCGCCTTCGCTGAGTCCCATTAACGGCAGAGCTGTGAGGGCGGCTGCGCCGAGAAAGGTGGTCAGCGCCTTGGGTATGAACATGTTGTTGTGACCTCTGCCTTATTTCTTCGCTGCTTTGCGAAAGTGTAGACCGCAGAGATTGGCAGGGATTCTAAGACGACGCCAATTTCTACAGTGTCACAGACTTAGTCGTGATAAAACGAACCGCCTTACAGATGTGTTGAGTACAGTTTGGGAAGGCTCTTGGTCTTTTAACGTGGTTGCTCTTTGGGGCTTATGCGATGGCGGTGCAAGGAGTGTCCGGCCGCCAACTGCCGATCAGGAGCGGCACCAGGCCGCTGGGTTCTGGGCTGTTCCGCGATGGCGAATTTCGAAATAGACACCGCTTTGGGTGAGGCCGCCGGTGTTGCCTACCCGCGCGATGGTATCGCCACTCTCAACCCACTCACCGATATTGCGGGTGAGGGACTGGTTGTGGGCGTAGAGGCTCATATAGCCATCCCCGTGATCGAGAATCACCAGCATGCCGTGGCCGCGCAGGTAGTCGGAAAATACCACGCGCCCGCGGTGTATAGCACGCACAGGTTCTCCTTCGGCTGCGCGGATAGTGACCCCCTTCCAGGTGATGCCATTGGCGCGGCGCTGCCCGTAGGTGTTGGCGCGGCGGCCTTTGACTGGCCACTGCATCTTTCCACGCTGGCGGGCGAAGGGCTTTTGCTCTCCCGGGTTTACCAGGGAGGCAATAGCGCGGCCTACCTCATCGATCAATTTTTGCAGGCGTGTACGGTCACCTTGTAATTGCTTTAATTCTCCACTGCCATCGGCAAGCTTTGCGGCCAACCGGTCCAGGGTGCGCCTGCGGTTTTGCTGGGCACTGCGCAACTTGTCCTGTCGCTCCTGCAGTTGTTCTCTTTTCGTCGCCAACGCCGCTCGCTCATGTTCCACAGAGGCGCTGACGGTTTTCAGGGAGGTGAGGGTTTCCAGGTAATCGTCGATAACGCGGCTGCGTTCTTGGAGGAAGTAATCGTGGTAGCGGAGTTGGCGGGCGATATTTTGTGGGTCTTGCTGGTTGAGGAGGAGCTTGATCTGTTCTTGTCGGCCCAGTCGGTAAGTGGCGGCGATCTCCTGTTCGACCCGCCGCTGCATACTTCGTCGCGCTTCCTGCAGCTGCTTCTGCTCTTGCTGTAGTTCGCGCAACTTATCAGAGCGGCTGCGCATATCCCGTTTGATCTGGTCTATGCGCCGGTGCAGCCCGGAAATGTCCTTCTCGTTCTCTTCCAGGTCCTTGAGTAGTTGATCACGCTGGCCGCGCACCTGGTTGAGTTCCTGTTGCAGGGACTCAATGCGCTGCTTGATTTCCGCGAGGCGTGCCTGCTGGTCAGCCTCCGCCTGGCTCCAGGCGGGCATTGATATCAGGGCGATCAGGAAGAGTACGAGAGTTTTCATTAGTCCATTTTTACCAAACTGTGGCCGGTCATTTCCGCCGGCTGTGGCAGATCCATCAACGCTAACATGGTTGGCGCCACATCCGCCAGACTGCCTCCGTCACACATTTGAACATTGCGTGCGCCGATGTACACGAATGGCACCGGCAGGGTGGAATGCTGGGTGCTGACCTGGCCGGAGTTCAGGTCAAACATCTCTTCCACATTGCCGTGGTCGGCAGTAATCAGTACCTCACCGCCGGCTGCCAGAGCTGCGTCTACGACGCGTTCTACACACTGGTCCAGGGCTTCCACAGCTTTTACAGCAGCTTCAAATACTCCAGTGTGGCCGACCATATCGCCGTTGGCGTAGTTACAGATAATGGCGTCGTATTCGCCACTTTCGATCGCTGCTACTAGCTTGTCGGTAACTTCCGGTGCGTTCATTTCCGGTTGCAGGTCGTAAGTAGCTACATCTGGGGACTTAATCAGCTCGCGGGTTTCGCCACTGTAGGGTTCTTCGCGACCGCCGCTGAAGAAGAAAGTGACGTGCGCGTATTTTTCGGTTTCGGCGATACGCAGTTGGGTCTTGCCCTGGGCGGACAGGTATTCACCGAGGGAATTCACCAGATTTTCCGGCGGGAAGGCGCAGCTGGCGTGGATATCCGCGGCGTATTCGGTAGTCATCACAAAGTCCGCCAGTTGTGGTTTGGCCTTGCGCTCGAAGCCGCTGAAGTCCACTTCGGTGAAGGCACGGGTCAGCTGGCGAGCGCGGTCCGGGCGGAAATTCATAAAGATGAGGGCGTCGCCATCCTGGATGGGAGCGGACTCGCCGATAATTGTCGGGGCGACAAATTCATCATTTTCACCGCGCTCATAAGCGGCAGCCAATCCGGCCAGGGCGTCAGAGGCTTTGTGTTCCGCGGTGCCCAGGGTCAGCATGTCATAGACAGATTCAGTGCGCTCCCAACGTTGATCTCGGTCCATAGCGAAGTAGCGGCCGGCTAACGTAGCCAAATGGGCGTTGCCAACGGAATCGCACACTTGTATCAGACGAGCGATGGAGGGTTCAGCACTGCGCGGTGGAGTGTCTCGACCATCGAGAAAGGCGTGTACGTAAATGGCGCGGGCACCGCGTTGGGCAGCCAGGGTCACCATAGCGACGATGTGGTCTTCATGGCTGTGCACACCACCTTCAGACAGTAGTCCCATAATATGCACCGCACCGTTATTGGCGATGGCTTTGTCCACAGCCGCTGTATAGGCAGCGTTGCGGAAGAAGTCACCGTCTTTGATCGCCTTGTTGATACGGGTGAAGTTCTGATAGACGACCCGCCCGGCGCCCAGGGTCATATGGCCCACCTCGGAGTTGCCCATCTGTCCGTCCGGCAGGCCGACCGCCATCCCAGAGGTCTGGATCAGGGTTTTCGGGCGGGTGGCCCAGATGTTATCCCAGGCCGGAGATTGGGCGGAGTAAACTGCGTTGTATTTGGGATTGTCGCTGTGGCCGAAGCCGTCCAGAATCAGCAGGACTATAGGGCGTTTGTGCGGGGCTTGCGTAGCGGCCATAGCGACAGGTTCCTTATTTGTTCGATAGAAATTGCGGACGCGGATTTTAACCCGTTTGGCCATCGTTTAACCATGTCGATTAGCACGTGTGCGGGAGCTTGCCTCAGTCTATAGGGGGGCGGTGGCAGCAGTATTTTGCTGGTTAGAATTTCGCCACAATCGTGTATACTCCCGCCAGCTTTGGCGCTGTCGCGCCATATCGATAACCACTAAGGAATTTGGGGGCGGAGTGGATTTTTTCGTCTTTTTGAGTGAGCAGTGGCTACTGGTTGGCCTGCTCGTGGCGCTGCTCTATGCACTAGTGCTCAGCGAGCGCTTCAAAGCCGGTGAACCGGTTTCCCTGCACGAGGTAACCCGACTGATTAACAGCGATGGGGCCAAGGTGCTGGATGTACGTGATCGCAGTGAGTTTACCGCCGGGCATATCGTCGACGCCGTTCATATCCCCTATGGGGAAGTGGCCGAGCGCATCGGTGAACTAGAGCCCTTCAAGGATAAAATGTTGATTATTGCGGACAAGATGGGCCAGCACGCTGGGCCAGTAGGTCGAGAGCTGAAGCAGAAGGGTTTTCAGGTGCGTCGTCTGCAGGGCGGTATGAGCGAGTGGAGCAACCAGAACTTACCGCTGGTTAAGGGCAAGGGCTAGCCCGGCATATTGAATTGTTAGTATTTGACGGAGTTTTGTTATGCAGGATGTAGTCATCTATACCACCCGTTTCTGTCCTTACTGTATTCGCGCTAAGCAGCTGCTCGACGGTAAGGGCGTGCGCTACCGCGAGATTGCAGTGGATAACAAGCCGGGGCTGCGAGCAGAGATGGCGGCCAAAGCGGGACGCCGCTCGGTTCCACAGATCTGGGTGGGCGAGATTCACGTGGGCGGTTGTGACGATTTAATGGCGCTGGAGGGCGGCGGCAAGCTGGATGTGCTGCTCAAATCGGCTGGCTGATAAAGGTTGACGCGGCGTGCCACACGCGGCCGTGGCTATTTGCTATTTATCCGGTCCGGGCCTTGAAACGGGATTCACAGGCCCCAATCTGAAGGCTCATACAGGGAGTCTTTCTCACGGAAGGCATCAATAAACTTTTTATAAAGATAGGCGGTAACATGGCTGAAGAATTAAACGGCGCGGCAAGCGCAGAGGCTCCACAAGTACAATTCGCGATGCAGCGTATCTACCTGAAGGACCTCTCCTTCGAGACTCCAATGGGTGTTGAGGTTTTCAAGAAAGAGTGGAAGCCTCAGGTTAACCAGGAGTTGAACACCAAAACCGCCAAGGTCGATGAAGACCTGTACGAAGTTGCACTGACCCTGACTATTACGGTCAAGCTGGAAAATGACACTGCTTTCCTGGTGGAAGTAAAGCAGGCAGGCCTGTTTGGTATCAAAGGTTTGGAAGGCCAGCAGCTGGCCCAGGCATTGAACACAGCCTGCCCGCAGATCCTGTTCCCCTACGCCCGCGAAGTGATCGACAACGCTGTCGTGAAGGGCTCCTTCCCTGCTCTGATGCTGCCGCCGGTTAATTTTGACGCACTGTTTGCGCAGGCTTTGAATCAGGCCCAGAAGCAGGCCGAAGGTGCACAAGCAGACGCTTAAATCCGTCTAGCTTGATAAAAGGTCCCTAAGGGGGCCTTTTTTTATACCTGCTATTCGTCCTTATTGGGCGAATCAATGGAAATTTGTTCCCATAAGTTTTCTAAAAAGTCGGGAGTTGTCGATGCACTGGGATTTACCGAGCCCCTATATCCGTAAAGTGACAGTGGGTAGGCAGCATGTGGATGGCTTGTGTCATGCCAACAATGCCGAGTATGTGCAATGGTGCGAGGCCACAGCTTGGGCCCATAGCGCCGAACTTGGGCTGGATGTCACTAATTATCAGGATCTCGACCGGGGAATGGCCATTCGACATGGAGAGTATGACTATATACTGGCGGCGAGGGAGGGTGATGAACTGGTATTTGGCACTTGGTTGACGGAAGTTGACGGGCGCCTGAATATGACCCGCCGCTTTCAAGTCTTTCGCGCCGCCGATGGGGCACTGGTATTGCGGGCCCGGTGGCGGTTGGTATGCATCGAGTTGTCCAGCGGCAAACCGAAACGCATGCCAGCGATCTTCAAGGAAATTTACAGTCCGGCAGTTATTGCCCCGGAGGCTGAGAACAATGAGTGAAGAGTTTGTAACCCTGACCGAAAATACAGGGGCGCTTAAAGACAAGACCATCTTTATTACTGGTGCCAGCCGCGGTATTGGCCGTGCTATAGCGCTGAAGTGCGCCGCTGATGGTGCCAAAATCGTGATCGCCGCCAAATCGGCAGAGCCTCACCCGAAGTTGCCCGGTACTATTTTCTCGGTTGCGCAGGAGGTGGAGAGTGCTGGTGGTCAGGCTCTGGCCCTGCAGGTCGACGTGCGCGATGAACAGCGTGTACAGGAGGCGATGGTAGAGGCCGCAGATAAGTTCGGCGGTATCGATATGGTCGTCAACAATGCTGGTGCGATTAACCTGACCAATGTAGAGTCCACGCCGCCTAAGCGTTACGACCTGATGCAGGATATCAACAGTCGTGCAGTGTACCTGACGGCGCACCTGGCTATCCCTTACCTCAAGAAGTCAGATAACGCCCATATTCTCAGCCTGTGTCCCCCGCTGAACCTGCAGCCCAAGTGGTTGGGACCCTTTGCACCCTATGCCCTGTCCAAGTTTGGTATGACCATCATGAGCCTGGGGCTGGCGGAGGAGCTGCGTGAGGCGGGAGTTAGCGTGAATACCCTGTGGCCACGCACGCTAGTGGCTACCGCGGCAATTGAATTTGCGGTGGGCAATCGCGAGATGTTTGAGCAGAGTCGCAAACCGGCGATTATGGCGGATGCCGCCTATGAAGTGCTGGCAACTCGGAAAGGCGCGCTCACCGGGCGTCAGTTGATTGATGAAGAACTGTTGGTAGAGCGCGGTGTGAAGGACTTCACCGACTATGCACACAACCCGTCTAACGCGGGGGAATTAACCAAGGATTTATTTCTCGACTGACGCTGGCAGGGGGTATTTTGTGAGCAGCGACAGCAAGTTATTCAAAGATGCTCTCTGTGAGTTGGGAGACGTTAAACCGCTGGTGCAGGAGAGCCGCGTGTCTTTGCGCAAGGACGGCAAGCCATCCGCGCAAAACCTGCTCGAGCGCCGCGCTGCCGCTACCCGCCAGAGTGAGCGCGAAATGAATCCTCTGTCCGGCGAATATATTGAGCTGGTGGCACCCTGGGACCCAATAGAGTTCAAGCGGGATGGGGTGCAGAACGGTGTCTACCGCAATTTGCGCCTGGGCAAGTACACGGTCGACGCGCGTCTCGACCTGCACCGGCACTCGGTGGAGATGGCGCGCAGTGCTGTGGTGGAATTTGTGCGGGACTGTGTTGAAGCGGATGTGCGCTGTGCCCTGATCACCCACGGCAAGGGCGAGGGGCGCAAACAGCCGGCCCTGCTGAAAAGCTGTATTAATCACTGGTTACCACAACTGGACCAGGTTCTTGCATTTCATAGTGCGCAGAAACAGCACGGTGGTATGGGGGCGACTTATCTATTACTGCGCAAGAGCGAGCGCAAGCGACAGGAAAATCTGGAGAGACACCAGCGTCGCCGTATATAAGCGTGGTGTCATCTTTTTGTCACTTTGTGAAACTAAGATGCGCGGCCAAGGCCTTCCCTTAGTGAATGCTTATTTAGCCCATCAATTTGATTCTTCTTGATTGTGATATTGGCGACCCACTGGGTCGCCTTTTTTAATGGGCGGTATATTGAGGAATTACTGCGCTAGCGCATGATGTCATCGACCCGATCAAATTCCAGCAGGGTGCTGTTGTCACTGCTGCTCAATATCAGTTTATCGCCCACCACTTCGAGACGGCGGGCTTTACGTAGGGCCTTCAGGTAGTCAGTTTCCAGCTCATCACTGGGGTGCACCCTACCCTTGCGTGAGATCATCGGGGTTTTCGGCCAGGATAAGCTTCCATTACCAGCTAGTGAGATACGGCCCAGGTAGGGGTTAACACCGCCGCTGCCGCGCACATAGCCAAAGCGGTCACAGGTGAAAAAAGGTCGTTCGCGCCAGAATTTTCTCCATAGAAGCAGGTATTCATAGGTGTTCTCCCCGTCCTTCAAGCCGGATAGAACCCACTCGTGATCGCAGGCGGACCAAGCCGACTGTCGCAAAGTTTGCGGTTGACTGGGGGCATCAAAGGACATACACCCGGAAAATAACAGGGTGAGCAAAGCTGGGACCATAAGCTGCAAGCGAATGTGATCTCGCGGCATGATGTCGTTCTCATGGGTTTTGCGACATTTAATCGTAAAAGCTACCAGCGGTCTGTGGTGGTGTTCAAGATCCTGCCCGGACATATTCAATGTAGATATCACCAGAGGCGTCCCGCAGGATCAGTCTTTTGCCCCGTGATTTGGTAAATGCCTGGCGAGTGCCAGAGAGTGCGCGCAAATAAGTATGTTCCTGTTGCAGTAGCTGTGCCGGGCCGCCCATCTTGGTTGAGACGAAGCTGGAAGTATCCCATAGCAGCTGACCGTTATCGGTAACCTGTAACTCGCCGCGGTAGGTGTTAATGCCGCTACGACCCATAACATTGCCATCTCGATTGCATAGAAAGGTGAAGTCAGTCGGCCTCTGGATCGGAATAGCAGCTCCGTTGACACGCAGGCGTACCAATTGCCATTTTATGTTGCACACGGTATTCGTATTACCTGCGTTCTGTATGACCCTGGCTTCCTCCGCGCCGGTTGCCAGGCATCCACCAATCACTAGCAGGATTCCTGTCAGCCACAGTTGTATAAACCTGCTCATTGGCGAATTACCCCTTTATACCTTTTTCCATCTTTTGTCCTTGTTCGGCGGCCTGACCCGGAATCCTGCTTATACATAAGCTTAGTTAGTACCTGTATTGGAGAGACGACAGGGGTGACAAGCTATGCTTCCACTGTGACACGGAGAGGTCTCCCAGCATAAACCTCGGGCATTGTACGGCATGATCAGACGCACCAAAATTGTCGCCACGTTAGGTCCCGCTACCGACAGCGGCGATACTTTGCGCCAATTGATTGCGGAGGGTGTGAACACTGTGCGCCTCAACTTTTCCCATGGCGATGCTGAAGACCACCGCCGCCGCGCAGGACAGGTTCGCGCTGAGGCGGCCCGCCAGGGTTGCCATGTCGCTATTCTGGGTGATTTGCAGGGACCAAAGATCCGGGTTGGTAAATTTACCGACAGTCGAGTACGACTAAAAAATGGTTCAGAATTTATCCTTGACCCCTCCCGGCCCGTCGAACGCGGCGATAGTGGAGGGGTATCGGTGGATTACTCTCAGTTGGCTCAGGACTGTTCCCCGGGGGACTGCTTACTATTGGACGATGGGCGCCTCAGCTTACGGGTAAAAAAGATTGTTGGCGCTGCGGTGATTACCGAAGTGGAATCGGGGGGCTGGCTGTCAGACCGGAAAGGGATTAACAAGCAAGGTGGCGGTCTCACCGCACCGGCGCTGACCGAGAAAGACCAGCGGGATATCCGGGTAGCCGCAGAGTTGCAGTTGGATTATCTCGCAGTGTCCTTTCCTCGAGGTGCACGGGATATCCATCGGGCGCGGGAGCTGCTGCAACAGGCTGGTGGCACTTCCCAAATCGTCGCCAAGATCGAGCGTGCTGAGGCTGTGTCCAGTGACGAACACCTTGAAAAGCTCATCCTGGCAAGCGATGTCATCATGGTGGCGCGTGGTGACTTGGCGGTTGAGATCGGCGATGCGGAATTGATGGGGGTGCAAAAGCACCTGATTCGTTTTGCGCGTTACCTGAATCGTACTGTCATCACCGCAACCCAAATGATGGAGTCAATGATCTCCAGTCCTGTACCAACGCGCGCCGAGGTGTGCGATGTTGCCAACGCAGTACTGGATGGCACCGACGCGGTAATGCTGTCGGCGGAAACCGCCAGTGGCCAGTATCCGGTGGAAACGGTACGGCACATGGCGGAGGTCATTATCGGAGCGGAAAAACACCGCGCGATCCAAAGGCCCGCGGATGTATTACGGGGAAACTACCCGGCGGGAGATGCATGCATCGCTGTTGCAGCGATTACCATTGCCAATCATTGCCAGGATATCAGAGCGATTATCTGTCAGACGGAAACCGGAAACACTGCTCTGCTGATGTCGAGGGTGCGCGCGGTGATTCCTATTTATGCTTTTTGTAGGCACCGCAGGATCTGCAATCGTGTGGCCCTATATCGCGGTGTTGATCCGGTATTGATGGCCGTAGCAGGCATGGACGGCCCGTCAAGGGATCAGAAGGCGGTTAACCATCTAAAACAGCGAAAGCTTTTGGCGCCGGGAGATTTCGTACTGGTATCCCGTGGTTACCAGCAGGATATTGGCGGGCATACCGATACCTTGCGGATTGTGCGGGTAGAATAATTTACCGTCCATTCAGTATTAAATACCAAATTTAAATAATGAATACCATTTAGTTTAACGTAGAAACCCACGTCCTACGGACGTGGTCATGAGTGACTGGCTTTGCCTGTTACGAGTGAGGTGGCTCATGTTACACCTAGGTTCGA
>NZ_JBGMEK010000058.1:0-28590 GCF_041447265.1 Microbulbifer epialgicus | reverse complement strand
TCGGTGCCAAAAAAGCTGGTTTGTTGGTACTGATCGGTGTCCGTGAGCATCATTATCCTTGAGTATTTCGACCAGAAATTTGGATCAGAATAGCGAAAACTGGTCGAAATGGCTATGTCATATATCCACGTAATCCTAGTGCCACAAGGTCTGGAGACTTTTTTCAGGGTCGACTAGCTATAGTACCGAACTTACACTAGCCGCCGATACCGCAAAGAGCGGCAACCTAGGTGTAATCGGTGAAGGCAGCGAAATCTCTGAATCCCTCCGCTTCGGCACTGATACCGAACTCTATGTATGGAACAATATGGAAGACCTCGACAACAGCGATTTGCTGGTGTTCGAAGTGGCCAGTGGCGACTGGTTCGGTATGGGGGTATGGATGCACCACGACCTGAACCTGATGAATTATCAAAATGGTCACCTCAACTTCCGCATGAGGAGCACCGGTGCACAGGGTTTTGAGGTTGGCCTCGCCAGTACCAATGGCGGCGAATCCTGGGTTAAGCTCAGCCCAAACGGCGATACTTTTGGATTGGAATGGGATGGGATGGCCAATGGCACATGGTCAGCATCCCGCTGAGTAAATTTGGAGTGGACTTCCACACCATCAGCCAAGTATTTATGCTGCGCGGAGATGCGCCAGTAGAAGCTTTTACGCTCTCCATTGACGATGTCTATTTCAGTGAGAGCCTTGACAAAATGGCGCCAACCGGCACTTTCTCCCTATACAGTGAGACCGTCGAAGCTAATTCTACTTTCGAACTGGGCACCGACGGCAACCTATATATTTGGGAAGGAACCCTGTTGGAGACTACCTCTTCTCCATTTGAAGGGTCCAAATCTCTATCCTACACCTCCGCCGGTGCCGGCTGGTTCGGCATGTCCTTTACCGCAGACAGCTACTACGACCTATCGGCTTTCGACAACGATTCCGCAACCCTCAATTTCGCTCTTAAGTCGAGCTCAGGCACCAACTTCCAGATTGGCATGAAGAGCGGCAGCATCGACAATGTTGAGCAAAAATGGATCGACTTCACCAACGGTGCCGACCCCTATGGTTTTGCCCGCGACGGCAAATGGCATCAGATCTCAATCCCTCTCAGTGACTTTAGCGATGAAGTAGATATGTCGAACGTAATCCAGTTGTTCGAGCTACTCGGCGTGAACGGAGAAATCAGCAATATCGAAATCGACAATATCTACCTCTCTGGGCGCGACAATAGTGATAACGATACCGATGACCTGGATCTGATCGCCCAAGCTACGGTCACCGCCAGTAATGAAATCCAATCCATCTCAAATGCTATTGACGCTAACAGCAGTACCCGCTGGGAAAGTGCCCACGGCGGCGATTCCGTCTGGGTTCTATTGGACCTGGGCGAAGCTGAAGCGCTGAACATCCTCTCAATCGACTGGGAACATGCAAATGCCTCAGCCTATATGGTGCAAGGCAGCAACGACACTACCGCCTGGACCACACTGGTCAGCTTCAGCGGTGGTAGTGCCGGCGAGAGAACCGATCAACACACACTCAGTGGCAACTATCGTTATCTACGCCTGTACTTTACCGAGCGCAGCACCGTCTATGGCTATTCCATTTGGGAACTGAATCTCAAAGGAAGCAAAGAACTAGAGTCAAGCATCTCCGCCACCTCAGAACTGCAAAGTGCCAAACTGGCAATTGATGGGGATAATAATACCCGCAGGGAAAGTGTTCACGGCCTTGACGATGTCAGCCTGATTTATGATCTGGGCCAGCAACAGGCTATTGATTCAGTCCGCATCGACTGGGAGACCGCCAATGCCGCCGCATACACTTTGCTGGGCAGTGCTGATGGCAACAACTGGACCAGTATCCAGTCCTTCTCTGGGATGAATGCCGGTGAGCGTATCGATTTGATCACCGTAGAGAGCAGCTACCGCTACCTGAAAGTGGACTGCACTGAGCGCAGCACCCCCTACGGTTACTCTATTTGGGAAATTGATATTCTCTAAATAGATCAGGGCAATATCAATCTCGCCTGTACTTCGTCAGGCAGAACTGGGACCAAAAGCCATTAACACAACAATAACTAGAAGTTAATTGCCATTTACGGAGATGAGTAAAGAAAGCAGTCTGTCCATCAAACTAGACTGCTTAGTTATTTATATAATGCAATTTTTAGAAAATGAGCCTAGTGACCACTATAAGTTAAGCGATAGATCTTATGGGCGAAATCGTCAGAGATTAACACACTTCCGTCAGGCATTTCTAAAAAGGCAACCGGGCGGCCATAGGTTTTTTCATTTTGCATAAAACCGGTGACAATGGGTTGATAATTGATAATATCATTACCTTCGATTGTGGCTAGCATTACTCGGTAGCCCGATTTTTTACTTCGATTCCAAGAGCCGTGCTCAGCAACCAAAAGTTGATGCTGGTAGGCCTCAGGAAATTGATCACCATGGTAAAAGTGTATACCTAAAGGTGCCACATGGGCTCCCAAGTTTAATGCTGGTGAGGAGTAATCACTGGCTTTTTTCCCCTGACCAAATTCAGGATCGACAATATCCTTACCATGTATGTAAGGATACCCAAAATGTTCCCCCTGATAGCTTACTTTGTTTATCTCACAGGGAGGGATATCATCACCCATCATATCCCTGCCATTATCAGTAAACCATAATTCATTTGTTTGTGGATGGAAATCGAAACCCACAGAGTTTCGCACCCCATTAGCAACTACCTTTTTTTCCTTGGAGGCCAAATCCAAAGAAAATATCTTTGAATAATTTTCATCTGCATTACAAATGTTACATGGGGCACCAACGGGAACTATTAATCGTCCGCTTTGGTCAAACCTCAGAAATTTCCAGCCATGATGCCTATCAGTCGGGAATTGGTCGTAAACAATTTCAGATTTAGGATTATCCAAATTTTCGTCTATATCAGGAAAGCGAATAATTTTGTTGATATCAGCTACATACAGGTCACCATCTTTATAGGCAATGCCAGTAGGAGCTCTTAGGTTTTCCATTAGCAACCAGCGTTTATCGGCCTTGTCATCATTGTTTGTATCTTTGAAGGCATACACCTTTTTAGCACTGAAAGAACCAGAAAACACTGTACCCGATTCAGAACGAGCAAGTTGGCGAGCAGTCTCTACGTCTTCAGCAAAGTAGCTAAGCTCGAAGCCTTCGGGCACTTGTAGCTGCCCCAGAGTAATCTCAGCTTGCACCGGGAGTGAGAACAGTAAGATTGTCAGTAGAATGTGTTTCATTGTTATCGATCGATGGGTAAAAGCCCATCTTATCCGTTGATCAGGCCTTTGACTAACCCATATAGGCCCCATGAGATTAAACCTAGAAAAGATACGTTAAGTTGCTGAAATGGGACACTGCACCTTACCTGGCAAATTCCCGGTTACACTCAAATAAAAATGAGAATTCAGGAACCCGATGTAATTCCGCAATATCTCTGCAGACTTTAAGAGACTCCTAAATCATAAAACCAGCTATAAGGCAAGGCGAACAAACCAGCCAGAAAGTAGTACAAATAATAGGAAAGGTAAGTTGGAGCGGTGGGTCAGAAACAGAAATACAGTATCCAGGGCTATTGCCCTGGATACTGAAGGTTACTACACAAAGGGCAGTTGGGCTTGGGGGCTATTAGAGAGGCAGCAGCTCAAGTTCTACGCGGCGGTTCGCTTGGCGGCCAGCTTCGGAATCGTTACTGGCCAGCGGATAGCGCTCACCATAACCAACGGACTGTACACGGCCAGATGATACGCCGCTGTTGCCGAAGAAGTTTGCTACAGAATTAGCGCGCTGCTCACTTAGAGACTGGTTGTAGACATCGGAGCCAGTGCTATCGGTATGCCCGCTTACACGGATTGCAGTTTTATCAAATTCCTGCAACACCAAGGTGACAGACTCCAAAGTATCATAAAAGTCCGAACGAATGTCGGCGCGGTTGGTTCCAAAGGTAATGTTACCAGGCATGATCAGGCGAATATTATCGCCCTCACGCTGAACGCGTACACCACTGCCCTCCAGGCGCTGACGCAAGGCCATTTCCTGGCGATCCATGTAGTAACCGACACCCCCGCCAATCGCCGCGCCACCCAGCGCACCGGTAAGGGCGCCTTTTTTCCGATCTTTCTTGCTCGCAGTTGCCACGCCGATAATGGCACCGGTAACCGCACCAATACCCGCGCCCTTGGCGGCATTACTGGTTTTGCTCTCACCGGTGTAAGGGTCCAGGGTGGAACAGCCCACCAGTGAGCCCATTGCAAGAATTGCTACCCAATGTTTCATTATTGGTTCTCCTAACGCACTTTTAATTAACGGGTATCGGGACGCACTGAGCACAATGCTCTAGCACAGTCCCTACATTATTCAGCACGCTAGCTGACCGGCGGCTGAATCAACCCAATGGAATATTTGCGAAGGCTACGATGAATGGGTATTCAGTTCTATTGACCAGTCCCCATTACGTCCCACTAATTAGTGCAGCGATGTACCCGTGTACTAGCTCGCTGACTAAATATGTGGTCAACCCCCTTTTCCTCCACAAGTTCTGTGGATAACTTTGTGTATTAATAGGCAAAGCTCGGCGCAATGCGGCGCGAACTCTTGCCTATAGCATTTTGCACATTTTTTAAACTTTTTAATTTTTCCTGTAAAAACAGTAAGTTAGAGCCAACCTTAAAAATTTTGTACCAGCTGCATCGGAAGGTTTAAGGCGCCATTAGCATGGCACCCGCATGTGGAAAAGTTTGTCAATACCTCTAGCACCAGAGGACAAACTTTTTTTAGACGCTTTTGTACTTAATTCCATAACCAAATGGCGCCACTATCCACTACAAGGCTTTTGCGCCTTCACCAGCCAAAGCCTACCTGCAGGATAGTATTCGAATGTCTTCTAATAGTGCGGAGGCTTTTCATCCTGCTGCTTACCCCCGCCCTGCATTTCAAAGGTTAAGGCTCCGTACTTTTCTCCCAACTCACGCATAAGTGCAGCCAGTTTCCGGATTTCAGCATCCTGCCGTGCGATCACATCATTTAATTGAGAGATAGTATCTTCCTGGAAAGAAAGGCGGCTCTCCAACTCATCAATACGTTCGACTAGGTTCGAAATTCCATCACTCATCACAGCAACCCGTACAACGTTTCTACCAGCCCAACCGCGCGACGGTCCATAAACAGGCTCTGCCCCAACCGCGTGGTGATATAACCTAAGCCTATGCCTCGCTCTGGATCGGCAAAGCCCACGCTGCCGCCTGCACCTGGGTGGCCAAAACCCTGGCTTCCACCAAAACGCAGGTCCGCCGCTTTACTGCTGCGAATAAAACCACAACCAAAACTCACTTCTGCCTGCAGTATTTTGTCCCGCGCGCAACTCTGTTCCTGCGAGAATTTATTTACCCACTCTTTTGACAGGGAATCGGGTTCATCTTTCGCCAAGTCACCGTAAATAGCTGCCAAATCCCGCGCGCTGAAATGACCATTGGCAGCGGGAATCAGCGCACCTCGCCACTCCGGGCTATTGGTCCCCATCATCAGGCTGACCGGATTACTGAATGCCATGGCAACCGGGCCTTTGCGATCTTCTTTAATCGCGCGGCCAATCGCATTTTCACGCAACTCCGGAAGTGGTTGTTTTAGTGGACTCACATCAGCAATGCGCTGAGATTGATGGTCGTTTGCACCAAAGCCACCATCGAGATCGAGGGGTTTGGCTAACTTTTCCCGATAAAGTTCCAATAGAGGTTTTTCGGCAACCCGCTCAATCAATCCGCCCAGACTCCACCCGAATAGGAAAGGCGCATACCCCTGTTGACTGCCCGGCTCCCACCAGGGTTCGGTAGCCGCAACTTTATTACAGGCTGCTTGCCAATCGTATATCAAGTTATCATTTATCCGCTCGCGGAAGGCAACCAGTCCGCTGCGATGACATAAAAGTTGGCGTGCGGTGACAAACTCCTTACCCTCCGCAAATTCCGGCCAGTACTCTGCCACAGGACGATCCAGATCAAACTTTCCCGCAGCTGCCTGCTGCATGACCAGCAGCGCCAATACGCCTTTACTGCAAGAGAACACGTTAGCCAGAGTACCCTCTGTAAATGGGCGTTCCGCATCCCGGTCGGCACTGCCCGCCCACAACGAGCAGATCAGCTCTCCGTGTTGGCGCACAGCAAAGGCCGCGCCTGTGTCCCCGCACTCGCGAAAATTCTTGGCAAAAGCATCGTAAAGTACTTCAAAACCCGGGGCACAAAAGCCGTATATTTCCATCTATTTACGTCCAGATAATTCGGGGAAACTCTTTCGGAGGTCCGCAAGGTTAGTTTCTTCCCCTCTCTGACGCAAATCGGTAGTATGGCGCGTCCACAACGAGGGATAGTTATGACTCAAGAAATCGCCATCCAAGACCAGATTCCGGGCAATCACTGTTTTGGCTGCGGCCCAGACAACAAGCATGGCCTACATATCAAAAGCTATTGGAGTGGCCAGGGTCAAACTCGCTGTGAATTCAGGCCGAGCGATTTTCATAATGCTGGCCCGGCAAAATATTTAAACGGCGGTATTATCGCCACGGTCATAGACTGCCACACTATTTGCACCGCTATTGCGGATGGCTATCTGCAAGCTGGTCGCAATATTGGTGCCGGAGAGAAGGTCTGGTACGCTACTGGCAAATTGGATATCAAATACTTAGCTCCTGCCGCAATCGATATACCGGTATTCCTCGAAGCCAAAATCGTCGAACGCAGCCCTAAAAAAACCGTATTGCAGTGCAGCTTGAGGAGTGATGGCCGATTGTGCGCCGAGGCAGATGTAGTCGCAGTGCGTGTACCCGGAGACTGGTAAATCACAATTACCTAAGAAACCATCAAGCAGATGTTTCTTTATCCAATTCGTATTAGCAAGCCAGCAGTTGCTGATCTTACAGGGTAGGTGCACCTGCGATACCTGATTTGATAACAGACACCCCGCGCAACTCCCAAAGAATCAAATTTCCTGTGGCTCCTCCGAATCCTCCAAGCGGTGCCCGCAAAACTTGCAGTATTCGGCATCGGGGTCGTGAGCGCTACGGCTACAGTTGTGGCAAGCCAGTTGGGTGCGTTCCCGGTGCATTTCCCCGGCCAATTCCGCAGTGAGAATCCCCGTGGGCACCGCGATGATAGAATAACCAATCAACATTGTCATGGCAGCGATTGCCTGCCCTAGCGGTGTTTGCGGAGAGATATCCCCATAGCCCACAGTGGTAATCGTCACGATGGCCCAATAAACACTAGTGGGAATACTAGTGAAGCCATGATCGGGCCCTTCCACCACAAACATCAGCGAGCCAAAGATGATACACATCACAAGTACACTGGAATAAAACACCATAATTTTTCGCCGGGCGAGACCCAGGGCGCGCAGCAGGATATTGGCATCGCGCAAGTAGCGCACCAACTTGAGAACCCTGAAGATACGTAGCACCCTGAGCAGGCGGATAACCAGCAGGTAGGTCGCGCCAGTGTAGAGAAGCGCCAAGTAACTGGGCAGAATTGCCAATAAGTCGACAATTCCATAGAAACTGAAAATATATTTGCGCCGGTTGACTGAACAGTAGATGCGCGCGATGTACTCAACGGTGAAAAGCCCGGTGAAAACCCATTCCAGACCGACCAGAAGCGGACCAAAGCGATCAGCCACGGTACTGATTGAGGCCAACAGGACCAAGCCCACACTGATCAGAATGGCCCAGATCAAAAAAACATCAAAGTTACGCCCAGCGGGCGTATCCGTACCAAAAATTACCTCATTGAGCAGTTTTCGACGCCCAGTCAACGCCATTTATCACCTCAACTACAAGCTGCTATCAATTTTTCGGCAAAATTTTAACCGTTAGGGGGCTGCTGGTCGCCCCCAATTTCCGTTGCGGCAACTTTCCAAGGGTTTACCCGGACAATGTCCTTTGACTTCACTAATACCTCGTGCACAATCGCGCCCCAACCACAAAGTACAATCAGTTATCGGGAGGCTCTCAGTCATGGCCAAGGAAAATCGCCTCGTTTACTCCACTGACCGCGGTCGTATCAAGGAAGAGCCCGCAGAGGAAAAACGCTATAGCGGGGACGGCATTGTGCGTATTCAGCGGGAAACCAAAGGGCGTAAAGGCAAAGGCGTAACCTGTGTCCGCGGCATTATGGGCACTGAAGGTGAGTTAAAACTGTTGCTGGCTGAATTGAAAAAACGCTGCGGTTGCGGCGGTGCATTGAAAGACGGCGTGATCGAAATCCAAGGCGATAAACGCTCCGAGATCAAGTCACTGCTGGAGTCCAAGAACTACAAGGTAAAGCTTGCCGGAGGCTAAACTGTCCGCAGTAGCCTCAACGGGTTCAACTGCATCTGCTGCTCCCTCTCCAGGCAGCTATTCAGCAGGGTTGCCAGCTTCACTTGATAGTGCTCCAAAATAACTGAACTCGCATATTTGCAGCGAGCCTCCAGCGCCTGCACGAGAGCCAGTGCCTCTTTATGCCGTTGTGGCAACAGTTGCAGAGGCTCTCGTTTGGCCTTGATGCAAAGGGCACTATCCAGCCCCTGAGCCTTTAACAGGTCGGAAGACTCCACCGTAGCGAAGGTTGCATCCAGCTCTCGCGCGGCCAGAGCCAGGTATTTTTGCACCAGTTCCCGCTCACCCAGTCCCGGAGACAGATACTGGGCAATTAGTGCGAGGCTACGACCATAGCCGGCCAACCGCTCCAGATGAGTTGCCAGGGCTTCGTACGCGGCCAAATGGCGCAGTAGGTTGCGCGCTTCCTGCCTCTCCTTTGTAGGCATTGCCACTAGTGCCAGACACAGGCGCTGATAAAAGACGGCATAAATCTGTTGTAACTGTTTTTCAGTTTCCTCCAGCTCAGACCTTTTCACCGCTACAGCCTCTTGGGCGGAGGCCAAGCTAGCACTTTTCAGGGAGTAATCTTGTGGATTGATTCGCACTTTGTTCCTGATCAAGGCGACACCCAATTGCATGGCTGCCATGTGCTGCCGTAGCGCCTCACTGCGCCCGCGCATCTCCCTTAACTCAACCAACTTACCTCGCAACCAGTCAATGCTGGTCTGTAGATCCATACCTTGCATATCTTCAGAGGTGGAGCGACGCAGAGGTAGAAAGGAGTGTGGCGGCAGCCGATTAAAATAAGTATCCAACACTTGCACTGCTTCAGCCACTTCACGACTGGCACAGAGCAGTCGGCGATTTTCCACCACTTGGCAGTCCGGCCCGGCGCCGGCGGTGCTGACGCTTGCAGCCTGCCGAGCAAAATCTGTGAACAGGTCCTGTAAGGAAAATGCCCGACGAATCCGCGCATCCAAGCCCCGCTGTTGGACTGCGTCCACTCGCTTCAAGTCCGCTGCCTCACAGGCATCCCAGGGATCGCTGGTTTGACCCATCGCCAATTCAATGGCCTTACAGGTTTCCTCATCCAGGTTATCCAAAATCCAGGCAACGGCAGCGGGGATGTTTTCAAAACACTGCCCCAACGCGGCGGCTTCACGCCCGGTTTCGGCTACGATTAAGTCGGCGTGGATCAGGCGGTGCCACCTTTCCGCAAACGCGGCAAATGCCTCGCTACCAATCAAATCTGCTGCCCACAAGTCAGCACGGGATTCCAGGTATTTGGCACTTCCCTTGGTCAGGGTTCGATGCAGTCCTTCCAGTCGTTCGACCAGCGGTAACAGAAAATACCCGCAGGCCACCAATAGTTGATGCAAAGGTTTTTGTAAGCGATTGGGCTCACCACTGGTGCACAGTGCGCTTCGCTCATTTTCCAGTGCCCATTGCATCCGCTCCAAGCGATACACACCATCCAATACCAGCCAAGCCAGTAGTCCGTGCAACTTCCCTTGGTAGAGACCAAGCCCCCGCGCCACCAACGCCATTCCCTCACCGCCACGCAGGGACGCAACACTGGCGAGCCCCACATTTAACGGTAATTCCTGACGCATCACTTGGGCAAATGTGGGTGCGGTAAAAACCTGGGCGTCGGGACTGAGCGTGACTTCCTGGACTCGCGGCAGTCCGGTTTTTTCGGAAAGCTGCTCAAACAGTCGGAAAAGCTCCCGACCCTCTGAACGGTTTAATGGTATTTCACTGGGTTTGGGCCCCACATTTCGCGGGAACCATAGATAGGGAAAGACAAAGAGGGAGAGAAGAAAAATGAAACAAGCCGCCATCAACAGGCTGAACGCCACAACTCCCCCACTTAACTCTCCCTGCCAGGCAGCCATGGGGATCTGCCAGAGGGCGTAGCCTGCTCCGTACAAACACAGGGCTGCCACACCCATAAAAATTACTGGCAAAACCAAAGCCGGTAGTAGGCCAACTAGCGCCCTGCCCCAGAAGGATGTGATGGGGGGCTTGCTATCACCAATGAACTGCTGCCCCCCCGTTGAGGCTTTGGCCGTTACAGTGGCCTCGACCTTGGTTGCGGCACTTCTCTTACCCGGAGCACGCTTTGGCTGATTCTCATGGCTTCTACCTGCACTATTGCTGTCACTGGGAGGTGCCCCCTTGGCCGCCCGGGCTTTGTGCCGCTGGGCAACTTTAATCCTGGCTATCAGCTGCTGGTTATCGAATTTTCCCGCGGGGCAAACCTCCACACGCAGGCCAATTTTTTGCAGGCCGGCACGGAGCTCCAGGGCTTGGGAGGATGCAAGCTGGTCCTTTATCACCCAGCCTTTCAGCAGGAGTCTGCGGGCCTGAGGTTCAGGAATGGCAAACAACTTGGCCGCATCCCGTACTACTTGGTCTGAACCCTTGGCGTGAAGCGTCCTTCCGGTGGAAACTACCTGGTATAAATCCTGGCCCGCCATCTCCCCTCCTGTCACCTTGTGACGCAAATTGTCACTTTCATCACCTGTTGCGCGCAGGGTAAAAGATTCGAAGGAAATCGGGTGGGTACCAGTTCTCAGGAAAGTGGTCCAAACTGCAAAATTGGCAGGAAAGGAGGCAAAGTGCACAGTTTTTCAGGGCACTTTACCCGTTTACAAATATTAGGGAGTAAAGATCTGGAAAATATGATCAGTTAGATCAGGGATCGATAGCCCCCTGTTTCGGGGCTTAAACCAGCTATAAGTATGACTCAGGGCACCCACCAATAGTCGCCGTACCAGAGCAGGCGCACCGCCGGGGCATTTGGCCGCGACAATTGCATCCAGCCAGATCTGCTCATATTCTTCGCGCAGCCGCAATACTTCCTCCTGGCTCTCCTCAGTCAAGCTACGCCACTCCGTTACTAAAATGGAGAACCCTGGCACCGCCTGTTCGTGGATAGCCTCAAGCTCAGACTGTATGCAGGCGCGCAACTTCTCCTGCGGACAGCCAGCATTCTCTGCAGCACTACGCATTCTCGCGCTGGCTAAGGTGATGACCTCTTTCATTACCGCGCAGAGAATCTGCTCCTTACTGGCAAAATGGTGAAAAATACTGCCAGAAAGTATGCCAACTTCCGCGGCCAGGTCACGCACCGTGGTACGGGCAAATCCCCTTTGCTCAAACAGGCGCGCTGCAGCAAACAGTAAACGTCCGCGGGGAGAAGCGGGGTCAGTTAGCAGCCCTTGCTCGACCAGGGCACCTATTAATTGTTGTGATGACAGTTGACTCGGCGCCTCCGCCAACGCTTGCGCACTCTCTCGCACGAATTTCTCCAAAACTCTTTCAGGTAATCAGCCCGGAATATTAGCGATCTTATGAATTTCTAATCAAATAGACGCCAACTATTGAATACCAAGCGCTTGCTTGGTAGCGTTAAGCCATTCTGCGTTTTCCCACGCGCAGGCGCAAGCACTGACAAGAACAATAAAAACTGAACAGGCCTTACGGGCCCGAAAAAAAGGAAACTTTCATGCGCTATCAAAGCCAGCTGCGCTCCGGCAGCTTTAGTGAACAAACCCATATTGTCACTGGCGGCGGCAGTGGTATTGGCCGCTGTATCGCCCACGAACTGGCCAGCCTCGGCGCACATGTGGTGTTGATCGGGCGCAAGCTGGACAAATTGGAAAGAGTTGCCGGCGAGATCAATAACGACGGCGGCGAGTGCAGCCTGTTCAGCCTGGATATCCGCGATGAAGAAGGGGTCCAGGAAACCGTTGGGCAAATTACCCAGGCCCAGGGCAGGATTCACGGGTTAGTGAACAATGCCGGTGGCCAGTTCCCCTCCCCCCTTGAGCAAATCAATACAAAAGGCTTCGATGCCGTCGTGCGCAGTAACCTGCTCGGCGGTTTCTTGATGTCCCGCGAAGTCTTTGTGCAATCAATGAAACAACACGGCGGCAGTATCGTAAATATCACTGCAGATAATGCCGGCGGCATGCCGATGATGGGCCACTCCGGTGCCGCCCGCGCGGGCATGGAAAATATTACTGAAACCGCTGCATTGGAGTGGGCATCCTTGGGAGTTCGGGTCAACGCTGTAGCGCCCGGCTATATTCTCTCCAGCGGTTTCGATACCTACGATCCCAAATTCCTGCGCGAACTACTGCCGGGCTTCCGCGACAGCATCCCCCTCTACCGAATGGGTGAAGAAGCCGAAGTGAGTGGGGCCGTTTGTTTCCTGCTTTCTGATGCGGCCAGCTATATCACCGGGCAAACCCTGCGTATCGACGGTGGCTCCAGTCTCAAGCACCACTGTCCCCTTTGGCAGCCACAAGCCGCCAATAACTCCAAACGCTTTAATGGATTCCACCGCAAACACCGGCCCCAGGTAGTGAAAGAGCTGGAAGCGGAGGGCAAACTCTAATGCAGCCGATTGATTCCCAGCTCGACAACCGCTCGGCAGAGTTTAATGACAACAAAGCTGCAATGCTGGAGCAGATCAACCAGTTTCGTGAGGCTGAACAGCGCTCGGTACTGGCGGAAAAAAGCAAGGCCGCTCGCTACCGTGAACGGGGCTGGCTACTGCCACGGGAGCGACTCAATTTACTGCTTGATCCCGGTGCACCTTTTGTGGAGTTGTGCTCCCTCGCCGGCTATAAACTTTTTGACGACCAGGATGGTACCGGCGCAGGCGGCGGTGCCATTTGCGGTATCGGCCAGATCAGTGGGCGCCGCTGTATAGTGCGGGTGGCTAACTACGCGGTGAAAGGCGGTACCATCTCCCCTGCCGGGATGGATAAAGCGCTACGAATGCAGCAGATCGCTCTGGAAAATCATCTGCCTATAGTGGCCCTGGCGCAAAGTGGTGGCGCCAATCTGATGTATGCCACCGATACTTTTGCACCCGGCGGACGCAGCTTTGCCAACCAGGCACGTATATCCGCCGCCGGTATTCCGCAAATCACCGTAGTGCATGGTGGTGCTACCGCTGGTGGGGCTTACCAGCCGGGGCTGTCAGATTATGTGGTAATGGTGCGCGGGCAAACCGGCATGTACCTGGCAGGGCCACCGCTGCTTAAAGCTGCCACCGGTGAGATTGCCGATGAAGAGAGCCTTGGCGGAGCGGAAATGCACTGCACTGAATCCGGCAGTGGCGATTACCTGGCAGAAAATGATGCCGACGGTATTCGTATAGCGCGGGAAATTGTCGCTACCCTTCCCTCTCCACAGCAGAGTATCTCGAAAAAAGATTACGAGGACCCGCTGTACCCTATCGAGGACCTACTTGGCCTGATCCCGGCAGACAGTAAAAAGCCCTATGACGTGCGCGAACTCCTGGCGCGTATTGCCGACGGCTCCACCCTGTTGGACTTTAAACCGGAGTTTGATCGGCAGACCGTGTGCGGTCATATCCGTATCGAAGGCTTTCCCGTAGGCATTATCGGCAATAACGGCCCCATCACCCCCAAAGGGGCCAACAAGGCCGCGCAGTTTATTCAGCTGTGTGAACAGAGCGGCACCCCACTGCTGTTTTTACACAATACCACCGGATTTATGGTGGGTACCGAGGTGGAGCGCAACGGCATTATCAAGCACGGGTCAAAAATGATTCAGGCCGTAGCCAACGCCAGCGTGCCAAAACTCAGTATTGTCGTAGGCGGTTCCTATGGGGCCGGCAATTACGCCATGTGCGGTCGCGGGTTCGATCCCCGCTTTATTTTTGCCTGGCCAAATTCCCGCACCGCAGTCATGGGCGCAGCCCAGGCCGGCAAGGTTATGCGTATCGTCACCGAGCAAAAAATGCAACGCAGTGGAAGTGTCGATGAGGCAGTATTAGACAAATTGGAAAACGATACCAGCGCCTTTATGCAGAGCAACTCCGACGCCCTCGCCTGCAGTGCCCGTCTGTGGGATGACGGCATTATCGATCCTCGCGATACGCGCAAACTCTTGGGCATGTTGCTGGAGGTTTGCGGTGAGGCAGAGCAAAGCAAACTGAACAAAAATACTTTCGGCGTAGCAAGGTTTTAGAGCGGAAAGCCTGGGCAACAAGGAAGTGCGGTTGCCCATTACCACAATCACCTGGTTCACACTTTGAGGAAGGGAAAACAATAATGATATTTAACGACCAACACCGGGAACTGCAACGCACTGTACAGAATTTTGTACAGCAGGAAATCAAACCCAACGTGGTGGAATGGGAAAAAGCCGGCCGCTTTCCTATCCGCGAAGTTTTCCAGCAACTGGCCGGTCTCGGCCTGCTCGGTATCAGCAAGCCTGCGGAATTCGGTGGTCTCGGCCTCGACTTCAGTTATGAAGCAGTTTTTCTGGAGGAGCTGGGCGGCGGTCAGACCGGTGGCGTATCCCTGTCAATTTCTGTACAGACCTCCATGTGCACCCCCGCCCTGGCAAAGTTTGGCAGCAAGGACCTAAAAGAGCAGTTCCTGGTTCCCGCCATAAGCGGAGAGATGGTCGGTTCCATTGCCGTATCCGAGCCCGGAGCCGGTTCCGATGTCGCTTCCATTAAAACTACCGCCAAGAGCGATGGCGACGACTACGTGATCAACGGCAGTAAGATGTGGATCACCAACGCCCCCTGTGCCGACTTTTTCTGCACCCTGGTCAACACCAGTGACGACAAAGCCCACCGCAACAAATCCCTGGTAGTTATTCCAGCAAAAACACCGGGTGTACGCATTGGTGAAAAACTCAACAAGATGGGTATGCGCTCATCGGAAACCGCCCCTATCTTTTTTGACAATGTGCGCATACCCAAACATTTCCGCATTGGTGATGAGGGCTCCGGTTTCCTGCTGCAGATGCTGCAATTCCAGGAGGAGCGCCTTGCGGCTGCAGCACTGAACTTAAAAGGCCTGGAAAATTGCGTAAACAGCACTATCGAATACGTGCGCGAGCGCCAGGCCTTTAACGCTCCACTGCTCGACAACCAGACTATCCATTTCGCACTGGCGGAAATGCAGACTGAGGTGGAATGCCTGCGTTCATTAACTTGGCGCGCGGTTGAAGCCTATGTGGCAGGAGAAGATGTCACTACCCTCGCCTCCATGGCCAAGCTCAAGGCAGGCCGCCTGACTCGCTCTATTCCAGACCAGTGCCTGCAGTTCTGGGGCGGTATGGGCTATATCGAAGAAACCGCTATCAACCGCGTTTACCGCGATAGCCGCCTCACTGCTATCGGCGGCGGCGCAGACGAAGTCATGCTCGGCATTATCTGTAAGCTGATGGGCATTTTGCCCGGCAAGCGCAAACCCAAAGCGTGAGGTCAGATCCGTGCAGACAATTATTGATGAAACCATCGGAATCGCCAGCCACCTCACCCTAAATCAACCTCAGCAGCGCAACGCAATCAGCTTGCAAATGGTGGACGAACTTCTGCAAAAGCTTGCAGAAGCGGAGGAAGATCCACAGGTGCGGGCTATAGTGCTGCGGGGTGCAGAGCATAACTTCTGCGCCGGTGGCAATATTGCCAATATGCTCAACGCCCAGCAGAGCGATGGTGGCAGCGATGCATACTTTCATATCAACCGCCGCTTCGGCGAATTGATGGAACGATTTAATCGCACTCCCCTGGTGGTTATTGCCGTATTGGAAGGTGCTGTAATGGGCGGTGGTTTCGGTCTCGCCTGTAGCGCCGATATCGCCATTGCTGATCACAGCTGCCGTTTTGCCCTGCCGGAAACCCGCCTGGGCTTACCGCCGGCACAAATCGCCCCATTTGTAGTGGCACGGGTCGGCCTCTCCCAAGCCCGGCGTCTCGCACTCAGTGGAGCAAAAGTTAATGCGCAACAAGCTTTGGAGATCGGATTAATCCATCAGCTACTCGACGGTCCAGAGGCCCTCGAAGGCGCACTACAGGAACACCTGGGCGCAATCAATGCCTGTGCTCCCGGCGCCCTAGCCACCACCAAACAGATCTTGCTCGATGCAGCGCAGGTCACTGACGAGACTGCCTTAGGCCAACTGCTGGACGGCGCCGCACGGCAATTTTCTCGCGCAATTCAGGGCCATGAGGGGCGCGAAGGCGCCCGTGCATTTCTGGAAAAACGATCACCGGAGTGGCAGCACTGATGTCGACAACAGAGACCCTGCTAATCGCCAACCGTGGCGAAATCGCACTGCGAATTATGCGCACAGCCAAGGCGGAGGGCTATCGCACCGTCGCCGTCTACAGTGACGCGGACCGCGATGCTTTACACGTGCAAACTGCCGATATCGCCGTGGCAATTGGTGGACAGACTTCAGCAGAATCCTATCTGGACATCCAAAAAATTCTCGACGCGGCAAAAAAATCCAGAGCCACCGCCGTTCACCCCGGCTACGGTTTCCTCGCAGAGAATGCGGAATTCGCCAGCGCCTGCGAAGAAAGCGGACTGCGCTTTGTCGGCCCCAGCGCAGAAGTGATAGAGCTGATGGGCAACAAACGCAAAGCCAAGGAGTTTGTCGCCGCTGCCGATGTCCCCTGCATTCCCGGTTTCCAGGGCGCTCAAGACGACGATACCTTAATCGCCGAGGCACAGCGCATCGGTTTTCCTCTGATGATCAAGGCCGCCGCCGGCGGAGGTGGGCGCGGCATGCGCCTGGCTCACAGAGATACAGAACTGGCCTCCCAGTTGCGCGCCGCACGTAGTGAATCCATGAGCGCTTTCGGCAGTGACGAATTAATTCTGGAAAAGGCACTGATCAACGCGCGCCATATCGAAATCCAGATCTTTGCAGACAGCCATGGCAACTGTATTCACCTGGGGGAGCGGGATTGCTCCGTACAAAGACGCCATCAAAAGGTGGTCGAAGAGTGCCCTTCTCCCGCAGTAGACGCCCACCTACGGGAGAAAATGGGGGAAGCCGCAGTCACCGCCGCACGAGCCTGCAGTTATAAAGGCGCGGGCACCGTGGAATTTCTGCTCTGTCCCAACGGCGAATTCTATTTTCTGGAAATGAATACCCGCCTGCAGGTAGAGCACCCAGTTACAGAAATGGTAACCGGATTTGACCTGGTAGCTTGGCAGCTAACAGTAGCCCGTGGCGAAGTCCTTCCCGTCTCCCAGCAGCAGGTAACCCAGCAGGGGCACGCCATCGAAGTCCGACTTTATGCTGAAGATCCAGAACAGCAGTTCCTACCTCAGGCAGGAAAAGTGCTCTATTGGCTGGCGCCTGAGGGGGAAGGAGTCCGCATTGACCACGCGCTAAAAAGTGGGGGCGAAATTACTCCGTTTTACGATCCCATGCTCGGCAAATTAATTGCCTGGGGACAGGATCGTGAAGAAGCCAGACGTAAACTTGCCCGCGCCCTAACACAACTACAATTTATCGGCCCGAAAAATAATATTTACTTCCTGCGGAAAATCTTGGCAGAGCCCCAGTTTATCTCTGGTGATGCCGATACCAGCTTCCTTGACCAGAATAGCGCACTGACATCTGCAGAACCAATTCCTGCAGAAATTGCTGCCCAAGCAGTACTACTCAATCACTTGCGCCACTCCAACCCTGGGGAGCAGCGCAGTGGCCGCAGTGATTGGCGCAGTGGTGATAGCAGCATTCCGCTGAACTATCGGCTGGAAACTTCCGGAAAAACTCTGAATTGTGAGCTGTTGGCGTTGGGGGAAAATATTTATCAAATCTCTCTTGGCGAGCAGCACTTCCAAATTCAACGGGTCAGTTTTGAAAAGTCACAAGATGAAACCGAACTCTTTAACACAGAGCTTCTACTGAACGGTGTTAGCCACAAGAGATTGTTCCTTGCCAGTAAAAACAACCTCTACCTACTGTTAGACGGCGGACAGTTCCACTTTGTAGACATCACCCAGGCCCCGGCCAAATCGAGCCTGAATCAAGGCAGTGGCCGTATTACCGCCCCTATGGACGGTTGCCTGGTACAGATACTTGTTGAGCCCAACCAAAGGGTTCGATGCGGAGATACCATCGCTTTGATGGAAGCCATGAAGATGGAACACGCTCTGCGCGCTGACCGCGATGGCACCGTGATCAAACTCGGCGCCCACGCAGGAGACCAGGTGCGCGGCGGCCAACTCCTGGTCCAGATCGAAGCTGCACCCAGTGAAACCGCCAAAATTCCCAGCGATGCCACATCCTAAAGGAGTTCACTATGTACGATATCGACGCCTCCCGCATGGCCAGCCCCTATTATGACGAAAGCCATCAGGAATGGCGCAGCCAGCTGCGCCGCTTCGTCGACCAGGAAATCACCCCCTACATCACCGAGTGGGATGAAAAAGGCCAGCTTCCCGCAGAACTTTGGAAGAAAGCTGCAAAAGTTGGCCTTCTACAGATGGGCTTTCCGGAAAACTACGGTGGCATTGAAACCGATGTTTTCCATATGATCGTCGCCGCCGGAGAGTTGGCCCGCACCGGAGCCGGAGGCCTCTCCGCCAGCTTGATGATCCACGGCATCGCCCTGCCCCCATTACTACATTACGGTAGTGAAGCCCTGAAGGACCAGATTATTCCCGCAGTGTTACGCGGCGATAAACATATTTCCCTCGCCGTCACTGAGCCAGGAGTTGGTTCAGATGTTGCCAATATCCAGTGTCGTGCAAAGCGTGATGGAGATAACTATATCGTGACAGGGGAAAAGATTTATATCACCGGAGGCATGCGTGCCAACTGGTTTACCACAGCTGTACGCACCGGCGATGAGGGCTTCGACGGCATCTCCCTGCTGCTCATTCCCGCAGATGCAGAAGGCGTGAGTCGGCAGCTACTCGACAAAAAGCAGGGATGGTGGTGCTCAGATACCGCCAGCATCTTTTTCGATCAAGTGCGTGTACCCGCAAGCAACCTGATCGGTGGTGAGAACCAAGGCTTTCTACCCATAGTACACAACTTCAATCGAGAACGCCTGGGCATTGCTGCCTCCTGTGTAGAGTACAGCCGAGCCTGTCTGCAAGATGCCATTGAATGGGCCCAGGAACGACAGACTTTCGGTAAGCGCCTGGCCAATCACCAGGTAATCCGGCATAAATTTGCGCAGATGCTCCAACGTATCAACGCCACCCAAGCTTATCTGGATCTCTGTGCCTGGGCAGAACAGCAACAGAAACTCAAAGTAGCTGACATCGCCCTACTTAAAGTTCAAGCGACAGAAACCCTTGAGTTCTGCGCTCGGGAGGCAATGCAGGTGTTAGGTGGTGCAAGCTATATACGCGGCGGACGGATTGAGCGTATCTATCGTGAAGTGCGGGTGAATGCGATTGGAGGTGGTTCGGAGGAAATTATGCGGGATTTGGCTTCCAGGCAGATGGGAATCTAGAAAATACCAAATACGGTAGTGTTCAGAATTCTGAACACTACCTGGCCACTATGTATAGCGCCTCCAAATACCACTCCAACAATTTATGCTTACCTTCGTTCAACACAATAATTCAACTGTAGATGAGTAAAAATCTACAAGAGACTCTCGATCCTCTCCACTTCGCGCCCGAATTGCCAAACTTTGTAAAGTGGCATGGAGTAGTTTCGCAGTTGTCTTAGTATCCCTGCTTGACGGCCAGTCCCCATTCTCTTGAGCTCTCTCTAATCGGCACTTGAGACGACTGTCAATTTCGGCAATCAGAGTTGCCAGATCACGTCTAATCTCAGGGTGGGCCACAGATTCCACAGGTGCCGTACAGGTAACAAAGCAACCCAGCAACTCCTCGTTATCCAGGTAGGTTGTTAGTGCCCGTTCGTAGAATCGCGACATAGCTTCTTTCAAGGTACAACTTTCATCCAAAATGGTATCGAGTTCATCACCCAGCTGATTCGCAAACTGCGTAAAAGCTTTGCGGTAAATGGACACCTTGTCGCCGAAAGCGTTATAGATACTCGGCCTGTTCATCTCCATGGATTCAGCCAAATCATCTAAAGAAGTCGCTGTAAGGCCTTTACGCCAAAATACCTGGAGTGCTCCCTTAAGGGCCTCAGCAGCATCATATTTGGGCGGTCGCCCCCTTCTCTTACTCATTTTTGTATTATTTCGCACATAATTGTTGACACCAGGGAAAGCCTACCATACTTTATTGTTCGAAACGGTACAAAATAAGAATTATCATGGAACTGACTACGAGTAAAACTCCACCATCTCTACCATGTCTGGCCTGCAGCTTTGTTACCTCCAGCGTTAAAGCAACACTGATACGTACTGCTCGCTTCGTAAAAAGGGAACATGTTCAATATGTTGCCAAAGAGGTCTATCACGTTCCTGATTCGATAAACTGTAAAAAGGCACTGAACATGGTGGCTAAATGTAGTCCTGATTTTCTGCTCAATCACTGCCTCAGAAGCTATGCATTCGGCATTGCTATGAGCCACAAAGTGAAGAAACCCATTGACAAAGAAATCTATTTTCTTGGGGCCATCATGCATGATCTTGGACTCATCACTGCCTATGATATTGGCGGCACTTTTGAACTGGATGGAGCTCAAGCCGCAAGATCCTTTTGTAGAGGCCGTAATATCTCTCAAGAGAAGGCAGATTTGGTGCATGAGATAGTTGCTCACCACAACTCCGTCGGTATTGCACACAAAAAAGATCCAGAAGTTGCCCTATTGCACTTTGCTGCTGGACTAGATGTCGCTGGATTGTGGCTGAATGACATCCACCCAAAGACCCTAAGCGAAGTAATTGATGAGTTTCCCAGACTAGAATTTAAGAAGGGTATGAAAACCTTGCTCGAAGACCAGGTCAAAAGAAAACCAGATAGCTATATGAGGCCATTTCTAAAACTCGGTTTTCTAAAAAAAATAGATGATACCCCATTTTAAATAGGTTTCCTCATATTTCATTTTAATAATATGACAATATCTTCATGTCAGGAGCATCGCCATGCATCAAAAAAGACATATTTCTACTCGGTCGGAAGTAATGGATATACTTCTCTCACGACACACTGTGAATACATCCCTGTTTGCCCCTAATCCACAACTGTCCCTAGTGAAGGGGATTTTTTCCCTCCGCCTTTTTAGTAGAAGTTTAATGTATATTAGCCTAATCGCCATTAGCTCCTTTCTAGTTAGTGCCTGCGAATCTGGGCTTCGGCAAACCATAATGAAGCAGGCAATTCCTATTGACTACTTCGAGCCATTTACAGAACTCCCCGCGCAATTTGTAGAACATAGTGACCGTATCTATAGTTTCCGTCTGGGCATGAATCGAGCAATGGTTCTAAGGACTAGTGACGGGCTAGCAGTGTTCGATAGTTTTAACAAGAATTTCAGTAAAGCACTTTCCACCGAGTTACAAAAACGGTTTCCAGAACTGCCGGTACGCTGGTTGATATACTCCCACAATCACTTGGATCATATTCGTGGCGGAGCATATCTCAGCCCTGAAACTGTAGTCGGGCATATTGAGATTAACCATCTAATTCAAGATTGGGAGCACCCCTTGAATGAAGTCCTACCTGTAACCAAGCCAATAGAAGGTGATACCTCCCTCAAACTTGGTGATCAAATTGTTCATTTTCTCTATATGCCTAAATCCCACTCGTCAACGTTGTATGGATTCTATATTGAAAGTGAGAATACCGTATTCGCTCCAGATATGATGTTCGTCAACACTTTTCCTCCCTTTGGTCTGCCCGACTGGTATTACCCCGGATACATTCGAGCGCTCGACCGACTGATTGGACTCAATGCAAAAACCTATATTCCCAGCCACTTTAACGAAGGGAATAAAGCAGATTTGATCAACTATAGGAACATGATGGTAGACTTTCGAGAAGTTGTAGCGCGGGAAATGGCAAAACTTGATTATGAACCTGATCAAGGAGCAAAGTTACGAGCTATTTTCGACGTTGCCTACCCTGAGCTGCAAAAAAAATATGGGCACTGGCATGGTTTCCACGCCATGTTTATACCCCACTTTGCGGGACAGGTCGGGGGCACCTATTTGGGATACTAAATTAAGTTTTTTTTGGTAGTTATGGGTTCTTTACCTCCCCCTACAAAGCCTGTCCAAATTATTTGGCAATATGGGGACATTGAAGGCACTAATCAGAGTAACCTGCCCTGAGCATCGAACAGAAGGAACAACCCACCAAACTTCTGTCATTCTGAGCCTTAAACTTGGATCCCCCTTCCGCTCTCAACTTCTGCTATCATCGCGCCCGCAAACCTAAGGGGTGGCCTTGGCCTGAGATGCTTGGAAGGGTCTATAGATCTTTCTGAGCAAACCCTTGAACCTGATCCGGTTAATACCGGCGTAGGAATAGGTAACCTCACCAAACGCCTCCTCACGTCGCGCTCCGGGTCTCTTTCACTTGTGTTGATTCGAGAGAGAACCATGAAGAATCTGTTCAAAGCCCACCCGATCGCCTGGTCTGTAAGCCTTGCTGGCTGCTTTTCTGCGGGGCTGGCAGTTGCGGCTGAGCCTAGGGAGGCCGGGATTGAAGAGGTTGTGGTCACAGCCCAGTTGCGCGATACGAACCTGTTTGACCTGACTGCCAGTGCGACTGTAGTTAATGCAGACACAATCAAGGCCCGGGGTGCTAGCAATCTGGACCAGGTCCTGAACATGACACCAAATGTTAATTTTTCATCTGGTGCCTCACGGGGCCGCTTTGTCCAGATTCGCGGCATTGGTGAGCGCAGTCAATTTATAGACCCGGTGAATCCATCTGTGGGCTTGGTTATCGATGGTATTGACTTCACCGGCCTCGGGCTCGCTGCCAGCACCCTGGATATCGATCAAGTAGAGATTCTTCGCGGGCCGCAAGGCACTGCGTATGGTGCCAACGCCCTGGCGGGTCTGATCAATATGACCAGCGCCGCTCCCACCACTGAGCCCATGGCAAAAGTATCTGCCGAGGTGAGTGAATACAACGGACGCAATATTTCTGTAATTTCTAGCGGCCCATTAACTGATCAGCTTGGTTATCGAGTCGCTGCTAACAAGCAAAAATCCGATGGCTATACAGAGAATGCATTCCTGGGCAGTGATAATACCAACAATATTGATGAATCAGTGCTAAGGAGTAAGCTGGCCTACACGCCTAGTGACAACCTAAAGTTCGCTCTTTCACTGCTCTATGTAGATGTTGACAACGGCTATGATGCCTTCTCCTTATACAACACCCGTGAAACACTCTCTGATAAACCTGGCTGGGATCGGCAGGAAACCTGGGCCGGAGCCCTAGCCGCACAGTGGTCAGGGAGTGAGCTATTCCACCTGGATGCCACGCTGAGCATCGCTGACTCAGATACAGAGTACGGTTACGATGAGGATTGGAGTTATCAGGGCTTTCACCCGTGGGAATACAGCCAAACAGACAATTACCAGCGTGACAAAGAGAACATCAGCTTGGATTTGCGCCTGCTTTCTACTGATGCATCCAAGCTCTTTTTCGGGCGTAGCAGCTGGGTTGTGGGTTTATATGAGCGTGTAGAGCGTGAGGACTTATTGCGCACCAAGACCTCGAATGAGGAGTTCGGGGCTGATATTGAACACTTTTCCAGTGAATTTGACACACGAAACACAGCTATTTATGGCGAGCTTAATACTGAATTGACCGACAGCTTAAATCTAGTGACTGGGCTCCGCCTGGAAAAGCGAAGTGCTGATTACACAGACTCCCTGTTCACTGCCAGGGATACCAGCGAGGACCTCTGGGGTGGCAATATCACTCTGGAGTATCACTACTCCGAAAATACTATGGCGTATGCGACAGTATCCCGAGGATACAAGGCCGGCGGTATCAATGGTGTAATCATCTCTGAATCAGTGAGTAATGAAGAGATTACCCCTAATTTCTTCGATTTTGATACAGAAAATATGCTCAACTACGAAATAGGCGTCAAAGGCAATTGGTTCGACAACCGCTTGCACGCCCAGTTGGCCGCCTTCTACCAGGATCGCAATGATGTCCAGGCCAAGCAGTCAGTCTTTAATCCAGAATATTTCTCTTTTAATGACTACCTAGCGAATGCTGCAGGCGGTGAAACGACAGGTGTAGAAGTTGAGTTTAATTACTTTGCTACGGATACCCTGCGTTTCTTTGCCTCTGTAGGCTGGTTAAATGCGGAGTTCGAGAACTTTATTACCAGCTCTCATGTCGACGCAAGAGATGATTCCCAAGGAGTACCCTTACCTCCTGTAAACCTAGATAGCCGAGACGTAGCTCATGCGCCGGGATATCAATTTTTCACTGGCAGCGAAATTTCTCTCTTGCCCAACTTAGTTCTACGCTTAGAGCTGGAAGGCAAGGACGAGTTTTACTTTTCTAATAGCCACAATGAAAAATCCAATGCCTATGAACTAGTCAATGCCCGACTGACATACCAAGGTGACAATTGGGATCTATCCCTTTGGGGTAGAAATCTGACTGATGAAGACTATTACACCAGGGGTTTCTACTTTAGCAATGAATATGGCAACAACCCTAGCAATGGGTATGCGCCAGAAGCCTATTATCAGTTTGGTGAGCCCCGTATCGCCGGTTTAAGCGGTACTTATACCTTCTAATAGATATACGATTAGGGGCGGCCGATACCGCCCCGACTTTTGCTGTCAACAGGAGGCGTTGTGAGGCTCTCGGTAGAAATCAGTATGTACCCGCTGAAGGATGAGTATATCCGCAGCATCCAGGCATTTATTGATCGACTCAATAACCATCCAGAGCTCAGGGTGATTACCAATACTATGAGCACCCAGATTTTTGGAGACTACGATATGCTGATGGATGTACTCAAGTTAGAAATGCGCAGGTCTTATGAACAGTTTGGCCGCGCCATCTTTGTTTGCAAATTTATAGACGGGGACCTTGCCCCAACGGTATCCGATGTTTGATCAAGATTTCACTAGCGCCATTTTAGCTTCTATCAGCGCGATGTCCGCATGGGAAATTGCTGCAGTTATATTGGCCCTCACCTATCTGTTTCTTGCAATGCGTGAGAAGATCAGTTGTTGGTACGCCGCTTTTGCCAGCACAGCCATTTACTTTTTCTTGTTTTGGGATGTCAGTCTACTGATGGAGTCGGCCCTGCAAGTATTTTACCTGGTGATGGCAGTTTTTGGTTGGTGGCAATGGCGTAGTCATCAGGACAAACAACAGAATATCAAGATTCACCGCTGGCCAATTAGCACCCACCTTCTCGTACTAGCCACTATTAGCGGCCTAACCTTATTGCTAGGCTATTTTCTGGAAAAAACGACAAGTGCCGCGCTACCCTACCTGGATTCTTTCACCACTCTTGGAGCCATAGTTACTACTTATATGGTTACTAGAAAGGTATTAGAAAACTGGATTTACTGGATTGTGGTTGACGGTGCCTCTATTTACCTTTACCTGGATAGAGGGCTCTATCTAACTGCAGCCCTATTTTTGTTATATGTCATTTTGGTAATTATCGGCTTTTTCCAGTGGTACGCCATCTATAAAAGGGAAAAGCAGAGTGAAATAACCAATCTGGGGGCTGTGCTTGACAATCAAGCCACCACTGCTTAAGGAGCCTCTAAATAATAGTCATTTATAGAGACCTCTCTCAAGCCATGAGCAAAAGCCATGATCATTTTCTACCCCATGACTGGCACCTGTGGAGCCAATCCAAACCTGTAGTGATCAAACCACTCACGGGAGGGCAAACTAACCAAACATTTCTCATCCAGTCTGGAACAGAGCAGTTAGTTTTACGAATCAATTCGCAGGTAAGTAAAGCACTTGACCTGAATCGCGGAGCAGAAACCCATGCTCTTATAAACGCTAATCATGCAGGGCTATGTGCCCCTCTAGTTTATGCCGATCCGACTCACCGATATCAGGTCACTCGCTTTATATCAGGACACCCCTGGAAAAAAAATGCTGCCGGCTCTCTAGAACAGCTAGCCCGGCTGCTTAGCAGTATCCACCGCCTACCCTCTATCGACACCTACCTGGATGTACCCCACAAGATTAATAGCTACTGGGCATCAATCGATAAACAAGCGAGTTTCTATTCCTGCTTGGAGCAAATCCAGCAAAAAATTCCTTCGCAAATAACCTCCGCAAAACAGCTAGGTGATGATCCTACTCTTTGCCACAACGACTTAAGTGCTGGAAATTTGATCATTGGAAGGACTGGCCAGCTTTATGCCATTGATTGGGAATATGCGGCTATGGGCGATCGATTCTACGATCTCGCAGTTATCGTAGAAGAACACAATCTCGACAGGCTTCAGCAACAATCCCTACTGGAGTACTATCTCGGGCACAGCCTAGATGAAGATCACTGGCAGCGTCTTTATCTATGGCGCACAGTCTACAAGTACCTCTGCCTACTATGGTATGCGGTGCAATGGAGCACCGGCCCCTCCAAAAGTAAGCTTTTTGCTGAAAAAATAGACAGCTATAGCCAAGATTTACTCCGATCAGCATCTTTCAAGCATTGATTGCTACGATCAACCCTATAGATTGAGACACCTGATAACGAGAATGTTGTAATATTATCACTACCGTACCTGAAAGGTTAATATTAAAAAGTGGGAGATATCACTTATGCCAAAGATTGTTTTTACAATAATGCTGTTTGTTTTGACGATCGGAAATACTCAGGCACAAGACAAACCTGAGGCATTCGAAACTGTTGAGAAGCTGTTAAATTTTCTGTCAGATGCAGACCATGAGAATATGAGAGGTACCGTAACCGAGTCCTTTCTCTTGCTCGAACACGGCGAGGTGTGGACCATTGAGGACCTTATCAAGGCAGCAAAGCCCTCCGATACCATTAGGACCAATTACTACAGCATTATTGACTTTGATGAGCGGCAAGATTTGGTCACTATTAACTACTGGAATAAGGCCAATTTTACCTCCAAGAGCAAGAGTCAAGATGTCTACTGGCTTGAAAGTGCTATTTTGAAGAAAGTGGAAGGAAAGTGGCTTCTCTCCCAATTACACTCTACAAGGCTGCCTTCAGGAAAAATGCCGGAAAACGTGGTATTTAGCCAATAAGACTTTCGTAAAACCTCAATACTACTGGGTCAGAAGGAAAGAATACACTGCACCCGAGACGCGCTGTGAATACATCCCTGTAAGCTCGTAATCGGCATCCATGCCTCATACGGTCCCTAGCGCAGTGTATTCTTCCCTTCCCCCTTTTTAGTAAGTAAGATTCAAAATGGATTTTGAGTCTTACGCCTCAACACTAGAGCCTCATTTATACATCCTTATTGACCCAGCTACTCATGCCCTCCTCTCTGGTCAAGTCATATTGTAAAATGATGACCTGGATATCAAACCCTGTCGCTTACCATTATAAGGCAACCAAACTATGAAGCTTAAAGTATATCTCTCAGGAGAAATTCACTCAGACTGGAGAGCCCAGATAATTGAAGGCTGTAACAAGCAAGGCCTAGATATTACTTTTTCCTCTGCGGTGACCAATCACGACGCCAGTGATGCGGCTGGTGATGGCTTGGGTCAGGAGCCCAATTCCTTTTGGCGAGATCATAAATCTGCCAAGGTAAACGCGATAAGAATTAAACATCACATTGAAAACTGTGACTTGGCTGTTATCCGATTTGGTGAGAAATATAAGCAGTGGAATGCAGCATTCGATGCGGGATACTGTGCGGCCCTGGGTAAATCCTATATCACCTTACATGACGAATCATTGGTGCACGCCCTTAAAGAAGTAGATGCCGCCGCACAAGCGTGGGCTAAAACACCTGAGCAAATTGTAAGCATTCTTAAATATTTGATCACCCAAGCTTAACGGTATTAGGGCAGCTGGATATAGAGCTGCCCGTTCCAGTTTTGTTGGTTCATGTGGGACACAGCCCAACATCCCTACATTACAAACTGTTCTTCACAACTTAAATCTCACTTTCTGCTATCTATCAGAATAGTGGTACCGTAGCGGCTTAGAAATTACAAAAATATTTGCTGCTGGTCAGGCTTACAGGAAGTGTATATGACAATTACAAAGGAAGTTGAACCCTGCTCAAATACAGTGAAAATTAAAAGCTTAAACACTCCCTTTCAACGGAGGAGACCCTTTTGGTAAATCAATTTAAGAAACTGCTTTCCGGATTGGCTCTCCTGACTTCAACAATAACTCCTAGCATTTGTTTTGCGATTCACTTCAGCGTAATAGAAGGTAAGTTTGACTGCCCCAAGATCCACAACTCCTATAACTGCTCGCGGTCTATTAAAACTAGAGTTTAGAGCGAGCCAGACCACCAGCAGCCAGCAGCTTCTTTTTTGCCGCTGGAGCCCTAGCCCGATTACAACCAATTGTTTAAAAACTCC
>NZ_JBGMEK010000057.1:0-28845 GCF_041447265.1 Microbulbifer epialgicus | reverse complement strand
CTTTAATGAAGGGCGTGAGAATCCGCTGGGGCCACTATCGGTACAGTATGCGGACTATGCGGTGTGGCAGCGCGAGTGGCTCAGTGGCGATGTATTGGCAGAGCAATTGGGTTATTGGCAGAAGCAGTTGAGAGGTTTACCTCCGGTACATAGCTTACCCTTAGATAAGACACGCCCTAGCAAACAAAGCTTCATCGGAGCTCGGTACTGTCAGACTCTTAACAAAGGTTTGACCGAAGGCATTCAGCGATTTTGCAGAACGCGGGATGTAACGCTATTTATGTTCATTCATACCGTGTTATCTATACTGTTAAGTCGTTATAGCAATGAGAATGACATTGTCATAGGTACACCAATTGCTGGAAGAGTTCACCATGATGTTGAACCACTGATTGGATTTTTTGCGAACACCTTAGTATTGCGCAGTGATCTATCAATTAACCTGACATTTACTGAACTATTGCAAAAGAATAAAGAAATAGTTATTGATGCCTATGAACATCAAGAGGTTCCTTTTGAGTTGTTAGTTGAAACCCTAAACCCAGAACGAAACTTAGGCTACAGCCCACTATTCCAGATTTTATTAACCCTACAAAATAATGAGCAGTCAGAGTTGACTTTAGGAGAGCTAAATTTTTCAAGTGTGTCATCAGTAAAATTCAATATAAAATATGATTTAGAGCTGAGTCTTGTTGAAAGCAACAATGAATTATTGTTGGGCTGGACATATAATAAGGATTTGTTTGAAGAAGTGACTGTAAGGCAATTAGCCAGCAGCTTCCGCGTATTACTGGAAGGCGCGATGGTATCACCGGGATGGACAATAAAGCAGTTGCCTATCCTCACTGAGTCTCAGAGAAACAAACAGCTATATGAGTGGAATAATACCGCAAAAGACTATCAAAAAAATATTGTTTTCCCCGAGCTTTTTGAAAAGCAAGTACTGTGCTCCCCGGATAAAACAGCAGTAATTTTTGAAGGTAATACGCTTTCTTATCAAGAACTAAATGCAAAAGCAAACCAACTTGCGAATTATTTGATGGAGCAGGAGATGGCTCCAAATAAACCGATAGGGCTTTTCATAGAGCGCTCGATTGAAATGCTTGTTGCTCTCTTGGGAATCATGAAGGCAGGTTATGCCTATTTACCATTGGATCCAAGTTATCCAAAATCTAGATTGGAGTATATATTACAAGATGCAGGAATAAGCATTGTAGTAACACAGTTATCCTTGAAGAATTTACTGAGAGAAAATAAACTAAAATTACTTATATTAGATGATAATTCACTCCAAGATGAGCTTTTCAATTACTCCAAAGAAAATCTACCATCATCAATAGAGCTAAATACTCATAGTTTAGCTTACGTAATTTACACTTCAGGTTCTACAGGAAAGCCTAAAGGTGTAATGATAGAGCAACGAGCCTTAGTCAATTTCTTATTTGCAATGCAAGATATATTAGGAAGATATCTGAGCGTCAAAACAAAAATGTTGGCTATATCTAGCTTTGCCTTTGATATGTCAATTTTGGAACTGTATGGCCCCCTTTCATCCGGAGGACAAATCATACTCGCTTCACAAGAAGATGCTAAAAACCCTCAGAGCATTATAAAATTGCTAGGGATGTATGATATTAATTTCTTGCAAGCTACACCCACTACGTGGAAGCTTTTAATGGATGCAGGTTGGCAAGGAAAGAATGATCTAATAGCACTAGCAGGCGGTGAAGCAGTCTCTACTAACGTGGCGAACTATTTATTGAGCAATTGTGGTCATTGGGCGAATTGCTATGGCCCGACAGAGGCAACCGTATGGTCGATGGTAAATAGAAACTTAAAAGCAGGGAGCGAAATTAATCTAGGTGGGCCTCTAAATAACTATAGACATTATATTTGTGATGATTTCGAACAACTTGTCCCTATTGGCGTGGTTGGCGAATTGTATATTGCGGGTAATGGGTTAGCCAGAGGTTACCTAAATCGTCCGGATCTAACTAAAGAAAAGTTTATTCAAAATCCGTTTAGCAATAATAGTGAAGAACAACTCTATAAAACTGGCGATTTAGTCAGATGCTTACCCAATGGAACCTTAGATTTTATAGGGCGTGTTGATGATCAAGTTAAACTACGTGGATTCCGAATTGAGCTGGGAGAAATCGAAGTCGAAATATCAAAATGTGAAGAGGTTGATCAAGTTCACGTATTATTAAAGTCTAATGAAAATCAAGAAGATTATTTAGTGGCATATATAATTTTAACAGGTGCGTACTTAAAACTTTTTGCTAAAAAAGAGCTTTCTCAGCGAGATATAATAGATAGTATTAAAGAGAATATTGGAAAATTTATTCCAAGGTATATGATCCCAAAAGTATTCCATTTTCTTGAAGCTATTCCTCTCTTGCCAACAGGTAAAGTTGATAAGAAATGCCTTGTAGGCATTCCCGATGTTGATTTTGAGCCCAAATTTCATAGAGAACCATGTAATAACATTGAATACAAACTATTAAACATTTGGGAGGAGTTGTTGGGAATAAATAACCTCAGTGTGGAAGACGACTTCTTTGAAGTAGGGGGACATTCTCTGCTAGCCGCCAAATTGATACATAATATTAACAACATTTTCAATATTGATATACCAATCTCCACTTTATTTGAGAATTCGACAGTCAGATCTTTAGGGGAAATTATCTCAAAATCTTAAAATCAGGACTAAATATTCTCAATACCACCGCAAATAAACTACATATTCTCTTTACAGCAGCTGGCATATAGAAATTAATTATTTACTTGCCATCTTATGTGAAAATTAGAGCAGATATTTATTTTTATAATTAGGAATTTTAAGCCATGCTTTTGAAGCTGAAAAAAATTTATAAAGAATATCGTACAGAAGAAATACTAACAACATCCTTAAATAACATTTGCGTTAATATTCAGGCCGGAGAATTTGTTGCAATTTGTGGTCCATCTGGTAGTGGGAAGTCAACACTATTAAATGTAATGGGATTACTAGATGAGCCAACTAAGGGTTCTTACGAGTTTGATGGAAAAGAAGTTACGACCTGTTCAGAAAGAGAAATCTCGTATATCAGAAAATTAAATGTCGGCTTCATATTTCAGGATTTTAATTTACTTAGCGATATGTCAGTTGAAAAAAATGTCGAGTTAGCACTGCTGTATCATAATGTATCAAAATCTATGCGTAAGAAAAGAGTAGATGAAATATTAGAAAGAATGGAGATTTCACATAGAGCGAAACATAAAGCATCACAATTGTCAGGTGGACAGCAGCAAAGAGTAGCAATTGCCAGAGCCTTAGTCTCCAAGCCAAAAATTATTTTCGCAGATGAACCAACAGGTAATCTTGATTCATTGCGAAGTGCTGAAGTGTTAAATTTACTACGAGAACTAAATAGTTTTGGTTCTACTGTAATTATGGTGACTCATTCTGAGGATCAAGCGAAGAGTTGTGAACGGATTATTACTATGCTAGATGGAAAAATCATATCTGATTCTAAAAAGAATACAATCACTCCTAAGAATATCGAAGGAGTAACAGTACATGATTAATGATTTTATTAGTGCGATGCTAACTTCTCATAGTAGGACCAAACTTATTTCTTCCCTGAACATTATCGGTTTGACATTTAGCTTATCTGCCTTTGTATTGATATCGATCTATATTAGAGATGAATTGAATTATGATAAGTGGATTGAAAATGTTGACCTCTTATACAAATTTGAAGCAACATTTGAAGTTCCTGGCCGAGACACATCAGAATCAACAATGAGCCCATTCTCTAGTGGTCCTGCATTAATGGAAGAACTTCCATATTTTGAGTCAGTAACCAGAGTTTTACCATTATACGTCCCGATTAAAATTGATGACAGGGTCTTTAATGAAAGAGTTATGTTTGTCGACCCAAATTTTTTTAACACTTTTAATATAGAAAGTATATTGGGTGTACGAGAAGAGGCACTGTATAACAACAATAAATTGTTAATAAGTAGAAAATATGCTGAAAAATATTTCGGTACCGATTCGTTGCTAGATGAAAACATTATTGGAAAAGTTTTAACGTTTGGAATATCTGAGAACAATTCAGATCCTGTTGATTATGAAATAGCAGGCATTCTGGAGAATACACCCAGGTTAACACACTTCTCGGCCGATATGGTGGCGTTGTTAGATTCATCGAGACGTGAATATGATATGCATAGAGATAATTATGCTGGTTCGTATATACATACCTATGTAACAATGAAAGAGGGCGTAAATGTGGAAGCTCTTGATAAAGAGCTTTCTGACTTCTCTGAAAGGCATACTAGCGATAGACTAAAATCATTAAATATTAAGGCTACGTATAATCTATTCCCGGTTTCAGAAATTTATCTGCATAATAAAAAATCAGATCACTTAGATGAAAATGGTAGCGTACTTTTCGTCTGGGTTCTTTCAATAGCATCAGTTCTAATTTTGATTCTTGCGGGCGTTAATTTCTCTGGATTGTCTCTAGCTCAAGCTCAACAAAGAAGTAGAGAAATATGCCTAAGAAAATTGGCCGGCGCTAGTTATTGGAATATACGTATTCAATTTTTGGGTGAATCGTTAATTGTCAGCATAGTTTCTCTCATTTTAGCATATATCTTTATCTTTTATTCACTACCTTGGTTTAATTACGCATTGGGAAAAAATTTAGAATTCAACTTCTCCAGAGATATACATTTAAATATATATATAATATTGTTCGCATTGTTTATGGGCCTTATATATGGGCTTTACCCGGCATTTATAACTTCTTCGTATCGGCCTTCTGTAATATTACGCTCCTCACATGAAAGTGATATATTTACCTCATGGAAAAATTATGCATTGCTCGTATTTCAATTTGGAGTATCAATCTCGCTAGTTAGCATGGCTATTCTTGTTCTGTGCCAGCTTGACTATACTCGAAGAATAAATTTGGGTTTTGATCCTTCGAATATAGTTGCATATAAGATTGATGGGGAAGGCAAACAGGACGAGCTGCGATATGTATTAAGTAAGATTTCAGGTGTAAATTCCGTTGGATTTATGCAACAGTTGATACCCATGAAGGGGAGCGTATCGACAGCGCCTATAGATTTTAAAAATTCAGATGATACGATACAGATTAATTCAGAATACAATAGAGTGGACTCAAAATTTTTTGAGATTTTTGGAATTAAGCCATTGGTAGGTAGAGTCTTTTCTGAAGATTATATAAGCGATAAATTAATTTTCTCTGAAACTGGAGAAAATCCTAGGGCTGGGGTTGTAATAAATAAGACATTTTCAAAAAGAATGGGATTTGATAGATATGAAGACGCACTAGGTGAGACATTGTTCCTAGGTCAAATTAAAGGGAAAATTATCGGAATCATAGACGATATTCATACCAGACCAGTAACGGAACCAGTACAGGCTTTTACTTTTCTTTATACTAGAGATGAACCGTTAAGAGTAATGGTGGTAAAAGTAAATGAGGTGGACTTTGAAAACTCACTATTGGAAATTGAAAATACAATAAAAAATATATATCCAAATATGTTCGTTGAAACCCTTCACATAGATAAAGAGTATGAATCAATTTATATCAAGCAAGAGCGACAATCATATATTTTACTACTATTTACGTTCTTAGCCGTAATCATATCATTTTTAGGGCTATACTGCACTTCGGCATTCGCTTCAATTAAAAAAGGAAAAGAGGTGGCTCTTAGGAAACTTTATGGTGCAAATAGAATTCAGATTACAATGTACTTTTTATTTAAATTTGCATCCCCCATTATCATAGCGGGGCTAGTAAGCATGCCTATAGTTATCTTCTTTTTTAACTGGTGGTTGTCCTCATTTATAAAAAGGATATCATTGGTTGAATATTCCTATATTTATATCTTAGTTGTACTAGCTTATGTGGCGACTTCATGGATGACCTTATGTTCACAGATAATTGGATTAAGTAGATTAAAACCAGTAGATGCACTTAGACATATATAAAGTAAATTATCTTATAAAACACATAAATGTTATTTTAAAACGTTAATTTGTGATAATTCATGAGATCCCATCCAATATATTTATTGTAGTTTACGAACTAGAATTTATGTTTATATCGTGACACACATACTAAAGAGATAAAAGATGAAAGATAAAAAATATTATTTAAAAGAAGAGGTCTATTTTGAGCCTTTGTTTAATCAGTGGTATGCATGGACCTACTTAATACCACCTGTTACTGCCGTAAGACATTTATTTAAAAATCATTATCGTATAATGAAGTCATTCATTAATAATAGTCAGCTACATATCATGGCTTCTAAGGATGCATCGCTTGCAGGGGCTGAATTTCTTAATTGTACTGAAAATCAGATTTCAGATGTAAAAAAATTAGTAGAAGATATTGACTCGGATCTAGAGCCATTAAAGTTGCTGTCTGAAGCGGTCACAAAGCTTGATTCAATACTAGCAGACCATACTAGTGGCGAAAGTATTTCATATATTTATGAAAAAATTCCCACTGAGTTAAAAGGGTATGTTGAAATTTACCTAGATATGGAACATAGACCTTCGTATAGGTTTATAGAGCCTTTATTGTATAAAAGCCAATATTATGACACTTCATTGCAATCATTGTCGTTTGGTCTATTGACTGCGGAGCAAAAGGAGCGGCCATTTGTATTCAGTACACCTAGGCTGGCAGATAAAGATCACATACAAATTAGCGTAGAGTTCAATTCAGAAAAAGTAGATAAACTGTTTAAATCGAGAGAATTTCCAATAAGTGGACAAGATATTGAAGAAATCTTCAATCAAAATAATATGAGAGGGGGGCTAGACCATTGGGATCTATTCACTGAGACGCGACCTAAAATTGCCAATAGTGGCGTAAAAAAGGGTATTAGAGTTCAATATACTGGCCATGCGGGATTTCTGATTGAAACGAAAAGTATAACCATATTAGTTGATCCAGTTATCGCAAATCGTAGAAGTAATGAATCACAAAAAATTCTTAGCTACAGTGATTTGCCCTCACATATTGACTATATATGTCTAACACATAACCATCAAGATCATGCAAATTTGGAAACTCTTATACAGCTTCGTTATAAAACTGATAAAGTAATTGTTTCGAAAAATAATGGTGGCACAATAGTAGATCCTTCATTGAAGCTAATTTTAAATCAGCTCGGATTTGATGTAATTGAAGTTGATGATTTAGATGAAATTAATTTTCCTGATGGCAAGATAATAGCAATCCCGTTCTTGGGCGAACATGGGGATTTAAATATTAGGACGAAATCCGCGTGGGTGATTGAAGCTCTAGGTAGAAAATTTTTCTTTGGTGCCGATTCAGCCAATCCGGATATAAATTTGTACAAGCATCTTGAGGGCTACCTCAATGATGTTGATTTGTACTGTATAGGGATGGAATGTGTTGGAGCACCTTACACATGGATCTACGGTGCTCTGCATTCAAAGGTAGTCTCTAAAGCGATCAAAAATTCTAGGCGATTAAATGGCTCAGATTTTCAACAGGCGTATCCCCTTGTAGAAATGCTCCAGCCAAAACAAGTATTTATATATGCACTTGGTTTGGAACCGTGGTTTAAGTATTTTATGGGCATAGATTATGATGAAAATTCAGCACAAATCGTCGAATCTAAGAAGATGCTAGAAGCCTGCTCAAAAATATCTATACCAGCGGAGTCTTTATATGGGAGGAAGAAAATTCTTTTTGACTGATAAACAAGACTGTGTCAATAGTTAAAATATATTCTGTTCTCTAAGAAAGAAAAAATTTTGGCATATAGATAGCTTCAGCTACCCTGCTTGAATGTAGTAAGGATAACGTTTTTTAATTCAGAACTAGACTTCTACGATAAAACGTCTTAAGCTTTACGCCCAGAACCTGTTCCGCAATTTTTGGGCGTAACTAGCGAAGAATATTTATATCCGTTATCTTTATGCGTGAATTATTATTTACAATTAATCTGTATACCTATATCAATAGGTAATAGGCATGATTATTTTTTGTACTTTTAAGGTTGGGTAGAAATAATTTTCATCAATAGTTAAAGATAAATTGACAACAGAATTAAAGACGCTTAATAAGTTAAGGGTAAGTAATTAAGGACAATTTGTCATTGAGATCTCAGTTGCCTAAATACAAATTAGAATTCTCTACATTAGAATCTTACTGCTTAAAATATACACAGATGCTGCAGAAGCCTTTAGGGTGGATAACACCATAAATAATTAGAAGAAGTTAGAAGACTGATAAAGCATACTAGATGAAAAATGAGTATTACTTAACGATAAGGAAGCTTTATTATTGACTTTCATATGAGGATATAGATATAGAAAATAAAAAAAGCATCAAGTCATAATGAAAGGACATCGCCGAGGACATTAAGTAAGATGGTAAAAACGTACTGAATCGTTACAGTGTTAACATTTCATTCAATCTATCTCTGTACAAGACGCTACTTAGCTCAAACCAACTGCCGCAAAGAGCATCGCGAATCTCGGGCAGTCCGATTGGTACCAGTGTATGAATTTCAACGAGATAGAGTCGGGACAAAATAAGACTTGCCGCTCAATTAAAAGGAGTTGCTTTCATAAGATCATCCTGTAACAGTGTGCCAATCTTCTGTCCGATACAGATTTTTCAGATCGTGTAGGCATACAAAAAGCTCTTGATAAATAATACCTTTTCAGGTAGTAATATAAATCTTCTGAGAAGCTAATTTAACTATAGTAGCTGTTCATATGTAAATCACCTCAGTACTGATAAGGGCAGTAAGCATTGGCTGTTAAATTACCTTAATTAACATATAGGTAAACCATCGCCTCTGGTGCTGAGACTTGACAAGGCTCTGTCGTACCGGTGTGCAGAGTAAAAATATAGCCTCCATGAACCGGCAAGTTCTATAAGGGGGCCATATACAAGATTGGTAATGCCAAACTCACTTGAAACATTATTGCAGGTACTAGGTAGTATTTGTGCCCAGGTATCGAAAGAAAGCGTTATTTGGGTCACTGAGGCGGGAGATTGGAGGAATATTTCAAGACTTATGTCGCCAAAGGGGCGTTGAGTCGGTCGAGGGTAAGCAATGAGAGATCACATCCATATGTTGTTAATGATTCCTCCGAAGTTGAGTGTTTCCAATACGGTTGGATTTCTGAAAGGGAAGTCTGCGGTACAGATATTTTGGAAGTACAAGCATATACAGAGAAGTTATACAGGAAGACATTTTTTGGCTCGGGGTTATTGCGTGAGTACAGTAGGGTTCGACGAGCAAATGATTGGAGAGTACATTAGGAGTCAAGAGGTTGAGGAGCGCCGTCAAGAGCAGATGCAACTGGCAGGGTTGCAACTAACCCCCACAGGAGGCCTTCATCATACCAGTCGCTATGCGGGCGGTTGCTGATTAGCCGAGTCCTTTTGGAAATTATTGACTTACAATCTATATCTGAACCAGGAATTTACGCACATTATCTCAAACTGCTGGAAGCTTCAGACTAGATATGGTAAATATTCATTAATTGCCAGCCTAAAAAAACTTTGTTATCTCAAGCATTGTTAACCCACCAAAACAATCGATTACTTCAGTTAAGGAATTGAATAATTCCAATGCGAGATACGAGACATGATTCACGTATTTGCATCATTATTTTACGAGAGTCAACGAAATAGAAGAAACTTCATTAGTTTCATTGTCAGGTAAGCAGTCTTAAATGAATTAATTTCAGAACTTGAAACATCTTACTAATACGTATTAGTATACATAAGGTCTGAGATTAATGAACTAGAGCCCATCTCTTAAAGAGAGGATTCTATATTTTGAGATGAATAGGCCTTAGCCTATTATTTATGCAATGATTTATGTTGTAGGGCGGAAGCATGATTGGGATTTGGTGATAAGGTAGCGTATTTGGAATATCTACATACGGCAGTACATTACGTCTATATTTTCAATCGCACTTTGGATATCAAATTATTCATTAGATTTTACGAATAAGGTAAAATGTAAACTTCACGCTGAAGGTTTTTGAAATTCATTTTAACTGCCATATAAGTATGGTCTCGATCCTGACTTTAACAGCTAGTTTTGAAATAAATTTTGTTGTGAAGGATTCATTCGAGTATAGAGTGAGGAAATAATAAAAGTGTGAATTAAAGATGGTTTAAGGGTACCTCTAAAAATTGCGCTTTCCTGAATTTTATCGCCCTGAAGCTCCCATGAATCGGTGCTGACGAATGCAAAAAAAGTAATTTATAGAGGTGCCTTTGAGGCTAGTTATTGTTGATCTTCATCGTATTCTAATGAGATTAATATTATTTTCTCTTAAGTCTACCCTCTTAAAAAATACAAATTCTGAGTGACTAGTATAAGATGATTGATTAAGGTCCAACAAAGAGTAGAGCCTCTCTTTGTATGATAGATCTTTATCGACTGAAAACTTGATATACGAATTCGGCATGTTTGCCATATTAAAAAATCTTAGATGGACTTCGAATTAAGCTTCATAGTTTTATGAATTCATAATTCATAATTCATAATTCATAGTGATGGATTAATCAGTAAGACATACATCAAAATTTACCCAGAAATTTTGGTAGGTCGGCGTATGGTGTCTAAGTTAGCCACACGGCCATGGCACATAGTGATAATAGAACTTTGGTGAAAAATTGGGTTATGCAGGTATGGATGTCAAAATTGAGAAAAATATATATACCCGATATAGGAAGTTGGTGTTTGCTATTATATTCTTTCTGATTTTATCGTCGATCTATGTTGGCTTAAGACCAAGTTCAGAGTCGTTTTTAAGTATTCACTCCAATTCGATTAAACTTGGCAAGGCCACCCTAGGTATTTTTGACGATTCAATAAGGATCAGAGGGCAAGTAGAACCCCTTACGACTTTATTTATCGACACAGAAAGTGGTGGTCGGGTAGAAGAGATTTATATAGAAGAAGGCAATTTAGTAGAAGAAGGCCAATTGGTAGTTAAATTATCAAATCCATCAGTTCAATTGTCAGTGATTCGCGGTGATGCTGATACAATTCAACAATTAAATAATATACGAAGTTTAGAATTAAACCTTGAACAAAATAAGCAGCGACATAAACGTGAACTCATTGATTTGGATTATCAAATTGCATTACAAAAAAAACGACTATTTCGGGCGAAGCATTCTGTGAAAACAGGCGGTGTTAGTCGTTCTGAATTAGAAGATATAGAAATCGAGTATAATTGGTACGTAAAAAGAAAGAATCTAGCCATTGAAAGTCAAAAAACCGATATACTTATGCAAGAGCAACAAATTCTCCAAATGCGTTCCTCCGCCAGGCAACTTGAACAGAATTTAGAAATAACAAGAAAGAGTTTGGAGTCTCTCAATGTTATTGCACCTGCGACAGGAAAGCTTACGTCTTTTAATTTAAAGGTTGGTCAATCAATTAAAGCAGGCGAGAGAATAGCCCAAATCGACGATTATAATCAATTCAAAGTTAAAGCGTTATTGGATGAATTTTATCTGGATCGTGTAGAAATTGGCCAATCAGCCATATTCGATAAATTAAAGGATAAAGGGGCTATGGAAATCATTAAAATATACCCCCAAGTCGAAGAAGGTAAATTTGAAGTTGATTTTGAGTTGAATGTTAGTATAGGTACTAATATGAAGAGGGGACAAACTTTGCAAGGCGCGCTACAATTGGGAGGAAACTCTGAGTCGCTATTAATCCCGAATGGGGCTTTTTATCAGTCTGGTGGTGGAAATTCAGTATATTTGATATCCGAAGATGGAACAGAGGCGAAAAAAGTTCCGGTAACGCTGGGGAGGCGTAATTCAAAGTATATAGAAGTTATTGAAGGACTGAACCAAGGAAATGAGCTTATTATATCAAGCTATAGTCGATATAATGATATTGAATTATTAAAAATTAATTAACTCTAATCCTTTGCTACTTATAAAATATATCGCTACGAGCGAAGCTGGCTGTATGGATGTGGGTTCACAATAAATATATCTGTTATAGAAGTTAGATATATTTAATCCATGATTTTATCAATAAAAGCAACTCGGATTTCAAATCCCTCAATACTGAAGAGGTGGTTTGTATTGTATTATTAAAAAGGGGGAAGGGAAGAATACACTGCGCTCGGGACCGTATGAGGTATGGATGCTGATTACGAGTTTACAGGGATGTATTCACAGCGCGTCTTGAGTGCTGTGTATTCTTTCCTTCTGACCCAGTAGTATATACAGCTAAACAGTATATAAGCCACTGCTATTGTTAATATCAATTTAGTTGGAAAGTTTATTTTCTTTGTTTCCTGTCGTCATTTCTAATGAATACTTTTTATGGGAAAAAGATCCGGGAATTAGAGATTTGCTAAAGGACGGTAATGAAATAAATTCTAAAATTATAGATATCTGCTACAGATGGACACAGAAATATGAATGAGCAAAAAACAAATATCGGAATAAAATTGGTGAGTAGGGGCACAGATAGTATTTTACCGAGTAAAAAATATGAGTGGAAAGAAATTATCAGAAGTTCGAAATTACCAGTTCTATTTGAGACTAAAGAGAGGGAGAATAATCTGGCACAATGGATTACGGATAATAGAGGTATACTTAATCAAAAGCTGCACGAGAGTGGTGCTATTTTGTTTAGAGGATTTGACCTGCATACCGATGAGGATTTCATAAATTTCCTCAATCAAGACAATTTTGAAATGTTGAGCTACCTTGAAAGGTCTAGTCCAAGAACTGCGATCGCCAAGAATGTATTTACATCCACCACATACCCTAAAGATGAAATCATAGCTCTTCATAACGAAAACTCTGCTTCAAAAATCATAGCGAAACGACTTTGGTTTTTTTGTTCCGAGGCTTCTGAAAAGGGAGGGGAAACCCCTTTAGCTGACGCTAGAAAAGTACTGAAAGCCATTGATACAGAGGTTGTGGAAAAATTTCGTTCACTCGGATGGATGTTAATCCGGAACTATTCCGATGTCCTTGGCTATTCTTGGGAGAAAGCTTTTTCTGGATTGAATAAAGCTGATGTCGAGCGATATTGCCGTGTTAACAGTATTGATTTTAGGTGGAAGGAAGACAATATTTTATGGACGAAACAGACAAGGCCTTCCACACTAATACATCCAATTACCGGGGAAGAAGCATGGTTTAATCACATCGCTTTTTGGCATAGTTCAAACTTACCGACAGAAATTCGATCAATGATGCAAGATGAGGTCGGAGAGGAAGGAATGCCCTATGATGTTCGCTATGGAGATGGATCCAAGATAGAAGACGATATAGCTAAGCATCTTAGAAATGCTTACTTAAAAGAAAAAGTGAAATTTAGTTGGCGTAATGGTGATCTTTTGCTAGTTGACAATATTTTAACTTGTCATGGTAGAGAGAGCTATAGTGGATCACGCAAAGTCCGGGTAGCGATGACAGATTCTTTTATAAGAACTGATTTATAGAACACTGTTAAATATTTGCAGGCGTTTATCTTAGTGAAAATTTATATTCCTTGTAACGAATAAAAACTATTAAATTTGTACAAATATCAGGCTTATGTTCTGAATTTAAGAAAAGTGCGACTATCTGAAACTCATATTAATTTTGGCACAAATAAAAAGTATTGATCGATAATATGTATGAATAACCTCAGCATGAACGTGTGCATATAATATTGCAGTTCTCAATGCTACACATGATTAAACTTTAAGTGAGTCTTAATAGTTTTAGAAATTTATAGAGAAAATTGCGAACCGATTATTTTTATAAAAAAGCAATTTTAATAAGTATCTTAGGATTCTTAAACTCTTTTTATATAGTCATATTTAAAAGCTTACAGAGCTTTTTAACAGAATGCAGATATTTTAAATTTGAAAATGTATCTTTTTTGGAAAACGTGAATTTGAATAGAAATTAAATCATAATCGCTAATTGGAATTCTTTAATTAATGCTTATATAACAAATAGCCAGTTAAGCACAAAGTGTTGGGAGTATGGGATGATAGGAGTTTTGGGTGGGATGGGTCCTATGGCAACTATTGATTTCCTACAGAGACTAATTGATTTAACTAATGGACGTTCTGATCAAGAGCATGTTCCAACATTAGTTTGCTCTCTCCCTCAAATACCGGATAGAAGTAGCTATATAGTTGCCAAGGGGGAAGATCCTTACCCATTACTACTTGATGCAATTAATAGGCTCATTTCAGGTGGGGCAGAAAGTATTGTTATTCCCTGCTGTACGGCCCACCATTGGTATGACATGCTTGTGGATAATTCTTCAATCCCAATTTTTCATGTTGCTATAGAAATTGCTGAATATCTTAAAGCTAAAAATATTCAAAAAGTCGGCTTGATAGCAACAGAAGGCACATATAAATCAAATTATTTTAAACGGATTTTAAAACAGTATGGCATCGAAGTTACTTATCCGAACAACTTGGATATTCAAATGATAATGGCAGGAATACGGCAAATCAAGCACGGATCATTAAATCTTGGAGCAAAGAATCTTTTGCGGGTGATGAATCACAAAAATTACAGTGAAATTCAGAAATGGATATTGGGTTGTACTGAATTACCCTTAGCGTTACGAAGCTTCAATCAAGAACTATTATCGGGGTGTGTTGATTCAAATGAAATTTTAGCAAGAGCTTGTTTTGAATACTGGGAAAACAAAGCCAGCAAATAAGTCCTTATATTTATTTCTTCAGCCATTAATAGATTACAGATTGTTATGATTTATAAATCATTTCCTATATTTTCTCGAATATCTATATTTATTTTTTTGCCCTTGATAATACTTTCTTGCATTGTCAGTCTATATCTAATGCAGAGTCTTCCAAAAAGGGGTGGAACGATACAAGTGGACGGTTTAGATTTTCCAGTAAAGATCACTAGAGACCGGTATAATGTACCCCATATTGATGCGGAAAGTGACCACGATGCTTTTTTTGCAATGGGTTTTCTACATTCACAAGATCGAATGTGGCAAATGGAATATAAGAGGAGGTTAGGTCAAGGCCGATTGAGTGAGTTTTTAGGTGTCGGTGCACTAGATATCGATAAACTAATGAGAACTCTCGGTCTATATCGAGCTGCTAAATCTGTAGTAGAAAGCCTTGATGAACGTTCTTTGGCAGCCCTCAATGCTTATGTTGATGGAGTTAATGCTGGAATTGAAGAACAGAAAATACTTCCTGTTGAGTATTACCTCTTGGGAGTAACTCCTGAAGTATGGACGCCAGCTGACTCAATTTTACAAATTAAATTAATGGCTTTCAACTTGGGAGCAACTTTTGGAGACGATATCACCTATGATTTACTTATGAAAGAGCTTGGTGTAAGGAAGGCATCAATGTTATTTTCAGACTATCCAGATAATGCTTTAACTGTAACTAAAGTATCGAACCGTATTGAAGATTTAATAAGAGAACGTCTACTGGCAATTAATTCTACTCTAGAAGATAAATATAATTTGGGTGGTATAGGTCTTGGCAGTAATGGGTGGGTGGTATCTGGGAAGCATACAAGATCTAAAAAACCGATACTTGCAAATGATCCGCACCTAACCACCGAAATTCCATCAGTATGGTATTTGGCAGAAATAAATGGGCACGAAATAAATGTAATGGGTGCGACTATACCCGGATTACCATTTGTTGTATTAGGACATAATAAAAATATAGCTTGGGGCGGCACAAATTTATATGCGGACGTACAAGATATATTTATAGAGAAACAGAATCCATATGAGGAGCATAAATATCTAGTTGAGGGTGAATGGCAGTCAATGACAATTAATGAAGAGTGGATAAAAATAAAGTCAAATTTTCCATCTTTTCTTAATGAAAAAATTCCTCCAATTAAATGGTTAGCAAGAAGTACACGTCACGGTCCATTAATTAGCGATGTGATAGGTAATGTGAATCAACCTTTAGCTCTTAGTTGGACAGCTCTTGAATCGGGAGATCAATCTTTTGAAGGCTTTCTAAAAATAAATTATGCTAGTGATTGGCACAGCTTTAAGAACGCCCTTACGAACTATAGCGCACCAGCTCTGAATTTTATATATGCTGATCGCGAAGGCAATATTGGATATATTGCAGGAGGCAAGATACCTGTTAGAAATAGTGGTGATGGCAGTCTCCCTGTTCCAGGCTGGGATTCTAATTATGATTGGCATGATTACATTTCAATCGAGAGTCTTCCCCAAGAATTTAATCCTCCATCGGGTATTATAATAACAGCCAACAATAAAGTTCACGATGACGAATATCCTTTCCATATTTCTAGTAGATGGGAGCCTCCCTATAGGGCCCAGCGTATAAATGAAGTAATTCTTTCGTCTTTAGATGAAAATAAATCTTTAAATGTTCAACAACTTGTTGATATACAAGGAGACGTTGTAAGTTTACAGGCAAGAAAAATGATTTCTCTATTAGGTAATATTAAGCCAAAAACTTATAAGCAAGAAGAGGCCCTTTATAAAATTAAACATTGGGATGGATCGTTAGACATGGATAGTGAAGTTGCGACTATATACCAATCCTGGCTAAGAAATTTTTATAGATTATTACTGGCAGACGATTTGAAAGGAGAGTTATTATATCAGGAACGAAGTAATCGTTTACAAAGATTTCTAGAAAAATTGCAACCCCTATTTATTCAGAAAATTTTTAATGAAAAGAAATATCCTGATTATCAGGAGTGGTGTGACAACACTCTAACATATAATAAAGTGGAAAGTTGTCATGACTTGGCTAGACAAGCTTTCGACGAAATGTTTCACGAATTAGGACGTTTACCTGGTGATAATTTAGAATGGGGAAATGTTCATCATACGCATTACTCACATCCTGTTTTTTCAAACATCAAGATATTGAATAATATATTTGACAGAGAAATTGAAAGTGGAGGAGATGGCTATAGCATTAATGTGGCAACTTGGCAATACTCACTGGATAAGGGCTACCAACAAATTACTAGTGCAAGTTATCGGCAAGTTATTGATCTAAATGATTGGAATGAAAGCCGATTTATAATAAACACAGGGCAAAGTGCAAACATACTAAGTGAACACTATGATGACTATATTGGTCGTCACCGTGATGTAGAGTTACTCCCCATGCTATTTAACAGTGAATTCGATCAAGGCATTAATTCTAAACTCATGCTTCAACCTTTTGCTAAAGGTAGCATAAAGGAAAGTATATAAATGAAAACGAGTAGCTCACTCAATAACATTCGACTTTCAAGAATACTTAGTGCCACAGCACCAAATAAGGTATTTGTAGCGATACTATTCGGCGGAATTTCTGGGTTGGCGTATTCTTTAATAATACCTTTAATATTACTTTCTCTACAGGACCCTTTACCTCGACTTCTGAGTGCACAAGAGGCAAATTCATTTTATCTATTTGGAAATATAGAAGTATCGAAACCAAAGATAGCTTTGGCATTCCTATTAGTTTGTATTTTTATACTCTTATCAAGATCTGCCTCACAAATAATATTAACTAGACTTGCAACTGACGTTGCTGTCGATTTTCGAAAAATGTTATATCATCGTATAGTTCAACTACCAATCCGAGATCTAGAAACTATTGGACCGTCCCGATTACTGGCCGCTGTAACGACTGATATACCTCAGATTGTGAGTGCCGCAGGTGTATTTCCACGGATTTTAATTAATAGTTCAATTCTCTTGGGACTTTTGGGGTATCTATTCTATCTCAATATTGAAATATTTTATTTTATCATAGGTATGATGGTATTCGGATCATTGACATATCGTATTCCTTTCATTTTGGGTGAACGATTTATGGCAAAGGCTCGTAATTGCCATGATGTCTTACAGGAAGGTCTGCGGGGCCTCATTTATGGAGCAAAAGATCTTAAAATTAATAAAGATAGACGCTGGGATTTTCTTGAAAAGAAACTGGAAGATGTAGAAGAGAATTTAAGAAGCTACCAAAAGAAAGGTGATTCCTTGGTTTTATTTGGTGTGACTTACGGAGATATGATTGGCTTCTTTTCAATTGGTACAGTTACTTTTATCATGGTGAATTACCATTCTTTTTCAAAAGATATTTTATTCGGAACAGTGACTGTCATGTTATATATTACAGGTCCGATATCGATGATTATTAACTCGATTGGCCCAATTATTCAGGCAGGCGTATCGAAAAGAAAATTAGAGAAACTTTTGAATGAAATGCCTATTGAAAACTATCATGCAACATCGAAATTACCAAATTTTGATTCAATTGAACTAAAAAACATTACATATATGTATTCAAGGAAGCAGAATGAAGAGGATTCTTTTAGAGTAGGTCCTATAAATTTAGTTTTCAACCGAGGCGAAATCATTTTTTTGACTGGTGGTAATGGATCAGGAAAAAGTACACTCGCAAAGTTAATATCACTCCATTATATTCCTGAACAAGGCGAAATTAGCTTTGGCTCGAATATTGTAACCGATGAAAATAGGGACGCACTTAGGCAGTCCATATCTGCTATATATTCGGATTTTTATTTGTTCACAGAACTATTTGGCTTTAATGACAGGGATATAGATTATGTAGCCAATATGTATATAGACGATTTGGGTTTAAGGGGAAAAGTGTCAATTAAGGAGGGAAAATTTTCTACTACAGAACTATCAGATGGTCAAAAGAAACGATTAGCATTACTCATAGCATATCTGGAAGACCGTGAAATATTTATATTTGACGAATGGGCTGCAGATCAAGACCCCAAATTTAAGGGTATTTTTTATAAAAAAATTATTCCATCTTTAATAAAGATGAACAAGATAGTAATTGTTATTAGTCATGACGATAGATATTTTGATAACGCGGATAAACTTATTAAAATGTCTGCTGGAAAAGTAATTGATGTAAAGCAATATGTAAATGGGGATCTTAGCAGTATTAGTCATTTAGATACATATACATAATATTCTCTATTGCTTCGTCGTGCATGTTTATGGACGAGCCGTATTTTACTAAATATATATTGGTGTTTAGATCAGTGGACTCTATAAATCAATCAAAGTGGTTTGTTTGCTCAAAAAAAAGATTGTCAGCGAAAATGCGCTTGTTTTGTCTTCCATACGCCGGTGGAAATGCTTCCACCTATTTACCATGGGAGGAATCCTTACCGGAATTTGTTAAGCTAATCGCAATTCAACCTCCTGGACGTGCAAATAGAATCTGTGAGGCAAAGTATACCTCTATGTATTCTTTGGTAACAGATATGTATCAAGCTATAGAGCCGTATCTAGATAAACCATATGTAATTTTTGGACATAGTGTTGGTAGCAGGGTTGGATTTGAATTAGTCAGATCTATAAAACAAAACGGAAAGCTCATGCCAATTCATTTTTTTGCATCTGGGAGTAGGGCTCCAAATATTTGTGGCGCTACAAAAAAAATTTACAATTTGCCCGAAAGTGAATTCATTAAAGAGTTGATGTCGTTTAATGGAACTCCCAAAGAATTATTTAAAAACCGGGAACTTTTATCATTATTAATCCCACTTTTACGTGCAGACTTTCAAATTTCTGAGGACTATCAGTTTACAGGTGATGAATGCCTTAAGTGTGACCTTTCTATCTTCAGTGGTGAGTCTGATGATAGTATAAGTGAGTCTGAACTTATTGAATGGAAACGTTTTTTCAATGGAAGGAATTCATCAGAAGTATTCCAAGGGGGACACTTTTTCATCCAACAAGATAGGGATAGTGTAGTAAGAAAGATCAGTACGACACTAAATAATATTCTTCTTCACACAATGGGACATAATATCAGTATGTGATTTATCTCGGAGCCGCTGAAAATTATACCGGATGATAGCGGTGTGACGATATAGTTAATGATTGTGAGCTATTCATAGAACCAAGTTTGTAAAGCGACGTCTTCGCCACCTAGCTAAATAATATTTATAATGCCCTTTACGAATTTAATATGAATGCTGTGGAAGATAATCTTGAAATTCAAGTGCAGTCCTTGCCTGTATTTAATTTTAATTAAAACTAAAGCATAAGACTTATAATTAATATTAATTTTTTTACTGATAACGATATGTCATCTCATAATATTCCAAAGATAATTCATCAAACATGGAAAGATGATTCAATACCAATTGAATATCAATCCTACGTACGTTCTGTTAAAAAATTTCACTCAGATTGGGAATATAAATTATGGACAGACACCGACATGCTGAATTTTGTGAAAGATTTCTATCCGGAATTTCTTTGTATCTATCAAAATTATCATACTGTAATACAAAAATGTGATTTCTTTAGATATTTGATAGTCAAGCATTTCGGAGGGTTTTACTTGGATCTAGATGTAGAAATTATATGTTCATTAAGTGAATTGATAGATCAACAGGATAATGTGTTTTTTGTTGAGAAGATACTTAGCCGTGAAGAATGTATTTTCTACGGAAATAGGGACTCAATAAGAATCTCTAACTACGCCTTTGGAACAATTCCTCATCATATATTCTGGGACTATTTTTTAACGTATCTGATCCAACCGCGATTCTCAAGTAGACCAATCACAAATGATAATGATATTTTGGAAAGTACTGGGCCCGGGATATTAACTACAGTTTTTCATGATTATAATAAATCATACAATACACCGCTTAATGTTTTAAAACCTAGTCATTCACAAGAGAGCGCTTGCTCCTGTAAAAAAGGAGTTATTCCTTCTTGCACTGTAGGAAAATATGGCTACCATGCCCACTTTGGAACCTGGAGACTTTAATCATAGATTGGACTAATAAGAACATGGCAAAAATTTTTTAACTCCTTCAAGTGTTGGATAAATATATTTTTTTTAGAATTATTTTTAGGAGTTTGGTTTTTTCGATCGACCGTACACCGTTCATTTTGCTCTTACCTTAAGGGTCTGTATACATTCTTAGATCTGGCAATGTTGCGTAGCATGGCTATAAATTTATTAGCATTTTGCGCTAAAAATTTAAAATCTATTTTGAGGGACACTCTATTGCGAAGCGGAAGTACTATTTTATTGATTAAGGTAATTATTTTATAATTTCCTAGATAAATCGTGGTAAGAGATTAAAGAGTTATCGTTCTGTAGAATTTATCTTAGAGTTACTATTTTGTTGCCGATTTCTACCAAAAATGGAGACTACAAGGAAAAAGTTTTAGAAGTTTGACCTTAAAGGTATCTTATAAATTTAGGATACTGGACTACCGATGTTTGTAATTGGGAGATATACCGGTACAAGTTTACATTTTTTAAGGGGACAAGATCTGTATCTTTCTGCTGTTAAGTGTAAACAAGTAATACGCGATAACGAAATCTATCGTGTTTTTCTGGCAACCAATGTATTAATTCTATATTAGACAGACTCAATATAATTCAATTTTTGGAAAAATTTCGCTGAAGTAAATAGACATTACAATACTCGTAGAGTTCTGCATTACTTATATAAATGTGTTGTGAGAACTTAAATGTAAAAAATTTCTACATATTTTTAGGTGATATGTCTTTACCCCTAAAGGTAAATTAATTTAAATTCATAATGGTTTATGTGTGCAGGCACTTGTACCGCTAATACTATCAAGTCTAATAGTGGATCTATAAAAGATGAATTTCCCATTAATATATGACAGGTGTAATTTTTAAATTTGATCTTTATGTGAAAAAGATACAGCGTTAATTATTTTAAGATTTGCAAATTATATATCAGGTTATAAAAAAACGTTATGAAGATACCTAAAATATTACACCAAACGTGGAAAACTAGTTCTATCCCTAAACATTGGGAGAGATTTCAGAGTGAATGGATTGATTTTCACCCCGATTGGGAATATCGTCTCTGGACAGATGAAGATAACCGTAGATTTATTGAAAAAGAATATCCAGATTTTTTAGAATTATATGACAGTTATCCTTACAATATTCAACGCGCTGATGCAATAAGATACTTTATTCTACATAAACTTGGTGGCGTATATGTTGATTTGGATTATCAATGTATACAGAATATAGAAAAATTGTTAAATGATAAAACTTGTGTAGTGGGTCTTGAACCGAATGCACATAGTTTGGAACAAGGTCTTGATAAGATGCTTTGTAATGCATTTATGGCAGTCACCCCCGATCACAGTTTTATGTGTTCTATTATAGAATTAATGAAGAAAAGGATAAGAGATTCATATCCTCCCGATGGAGGAAGAGGAATTTTGTGGTCCACCGGCCCCATTCTATTGACCGACGCGTTCAAATTTACTTGTGCGGCTGATTTGGAGTTATTGCCATCATCGGTATTAAGTCCTTTTTGTTCTGGAGATTCAGAACTGGCAGAGCTTAGTTCTTGTAGTAAGCGGTCTGTGGAACTGAGAGAAATCCTGATTAAGGATGGTTGCTTTGCTGTTCATCATTGGCATAACTCATGGAGCAAACCTTCAGAAGAACTGAAAAATTCTATGCCAAATGAGATCTCTGGCTATATCTTCATTCCAGGTAAAGATTCTCCTGGCTTCGATCTTAAAGATGGAGGTCGAGATGTAGCATCGCTTGCGCAGCAATGTAGTCTTATGGATAGAGCCGTAGGGTTCAATACTGATGGTTATATAAAATCTAAAATATCGGCCTTAAAATTCTTGTCGAGGATGTCCAACCCAAATGGTAATGAAGGTCTATATATTAAAAGAAATTTAATGGACCAGTACCTATCAGGTGAAAGTTTAGAATCAATCAAGGTCTAATTGTTTCTTAAAGAAATTTAATATGTATTGCAAGACTGTTTCCTAAAAGCCAATCAAGGACCGTTACTAGATTTAGAACTTCTAGCCATTTAAATGTTAAACTTATAAGCGATATTAAAGTAATTAAATGAATGAATCATATATACCAAAATTAATTCATGTGACCTGGAAAAGTAAAAATTTACCGGATAATTTTTCTAGGGTACTTAGTTATTGGAAATCACTTAACCCTAATTATAAAATCGTATTATGGACTGACGAAGATAATAGAAATCTCATTAGAGAAAAGTTTCCATTTTTCCTGGAAGTTTATGATTCATATACAAATCACATTCAACGAGTGGATGCTGTAAGATATTGTATACTTTATACTTATGGCGGAATATATGTAGATTTAGATTTTTTACCAATAAGGCCGCTAGGCACATTTTTTGAAGGTAAAAAATGTGTACTTTCAAAAGAGCCGCCTTTCGCTGCAGAACGTCGTAATATGAGAAAGATCATCTCGAATGCAATGATGGCCTCCATTCCAAGGCTTAATTTCTTTAAATGTATAATTGATGAAATGGCAAGCAACTATAAGTTGTTTGATCATTTGGACGAGGAATCAAGGGTCCTGGAGACCACTGGACCATTTATGTTGACAAAGGCCTATGATATTTATCATCCTGATAGAGATATTCACTTAATTGAGTACAATAATTTTTTTCCTTTTGATGTATTTGAGATAGAAAGAATGTATGAATCTGGAGAATATTATGATGGGGAAGGCTCTTTATCTCAAACTATTGCTATCCACCTTTTCTGCGGTACCTGGTGGAAAGACACCCCAATTATATATTGTCCTGATAAGTTATACTCCATATTAGGGAATTCAGAAATGATATCAAATGGAAAGAATAAATACGGAATTTAACATGCGTGGAATTAAATTTATTTCATTACATGAAAAATCTGGCTATGGAGTAGCTGGATATCGATATTTACAAGGTTTGATTAATAGTGGAATTCCTGTTACTTGGACACCAATGGTTAAGGGAGATGAGTGGGGAATGGAATATCAACCATTTCGTAACTCAGATCCTGGTATAACATTTTTTTCAACTGTCTGTAACATTGAAATTGAATATGATCTGGTAATAGTTCACACAGTTCCTGAATATTTTCCGGAATGGAAGAGGATAGAGGGCGATAAGATAGTTGTTGGCTGTACTGTTTGGGAAACTGATAAATTACCATTGCAATGGCTGGATTTATTAAATAGTGTAGATGCTCTTTTAGTTCCCTGTGCTTGGAATAAGGAAGTATTCCAACTTCATGAGATAGATCCACCTGTATTAATCTACCCTCATATATGTACCAATCAGACGCTACCTGAAAATTTTAATTACCCTGAAATTAGGGATGAAGAATTTGTTTTTTATACAATCAATACATGGACTGAGCGAAAGGCAATTTCTGATACTGTAAAAGCCTATTTGAGAACATTTAGTTATTCTGATCCCGTGTGTTTATTAATCAAGACCACAGAGATTGACTTCACAGTATCCGAGTTTGAAAAAAAAGTATCAGATACTATTTCTGAGATTATTAGCCGATTTCCACAGCCAGCTAAAATAATATTAGTTACTGGTGATAATTTGGATGATAGCCAAATTTTGAATATTCATAGAAGAGGTGATTGTTACATATCCCTTACTCGTACAGAGGGGTGGGGCATGGGTGCCTTTGATGCGGCGACGTATGAAAAACCGGTGATCATTACAGGTCACGGAGGGCATACGGACTATTTGCCGAAAGATCTTGCTTATCTAGTTGATTATACTTTAATACCTGTTGAATATCATGAAAAAAGTTTTTTGTACTCTCGTGACCAAAAATGGGCACAACCGGATCTCTCCCATGCCGTAGATCTAATGAGAGAAATTTTTGAGAATAGGAAAGACTTAAATGATAAAAAATCTAAACTCAAGAGTTTCATTGTTGATAAATTTAACGAAACCACAGTAACTAATAATCTGTTTAAAGACCTTCATCGAGTTCTTAAATATTAAATTTCGGTAATATTTACTTCTATTTTTTGATATTAGTTTAAACCATCCAGCCGTATTTTATAATACGGGTGATATGATTTGTCACATTTTAATTAAATTTAATATTAACTCATCCTTGGTATATTAATAGGGTCACCATTAAAACCATTTTGTTTTTTATATGCGTAGTTTATAGGTGGAACCATTATTATTAATAGTTAATTATGTTATTTATTTCTTAGCTTGCTCTCGTGGTATTTAGAATTCATTCATATTTAACATGTGAGTCATTTATTTAACAATTGAATTTGTTAATAGGTAGACAATATTTTAGACGACATGAATGCTATCAGTTTTAAATGATTTTTGAAGGTTTGCGAGGTGACGGCCTGGGAACTTTAAAATTATTATGTCCATTAAGTTAACTAACTATATGGCAACCTAGTAATTTATTAAACATATTTTTAGTGGGAATATTTTTATGAATAATAATGTATCTTTGGACTACCTCATTATTGGTGCTGGTCCTGCGGGGATTCAAATGGGATATTTTATGGATCAGGCGGGACTCAATTACAGAATCGTAGAAAAAGGAGAGCAGCCTGGACATTTTTTTAAAAAATATCCTCGTCATAGAAAATTGATATCGATTAATAAGGTTTTTACTGGCATCGATGATGATGAAAAAAATCTCCGATGGGACTGGAACTCCTTATTAGGTAGTGATGCCCCTTTATTTAAAGAATATAGTAGTAGTTATTTTCCATCTGCAGACGATTATCTACATTACTTAGATGATTTTTCTAAAAAATTTCAACTAAGAATTGATTATAATACAGTTATTGATAAAATATCCAAACCTTTAGGGTTTATAGCTAAAAGCTCATGTGGGAAAGCCTATAAGACGAAGAGAATAATAGTCGCAACAGGGGTTTCAAGGCTCTATTTTCCGGATATTGAGGGCATTGAACTTGCTGAAACTTATGAAACTTTTTCAGTTAATCCTACTGACTATGAAAATCAAGACGTTCTTATAATTGGAAAAGGAAATTCTGGTTTTGAGACTGCCGATAATCTAATTGAGTCGGCTGCAAAAATTCATATTGCCAGCCCTAACCCGATAAAGCTTGCATGGAGTACTAAATTTGTAGGTAATTTGCGCGCAGTAAATAATAATTTTTTGGACACTTACCAGCTGAAGTCACAAAATGCTATTCTTGACGGGAATATTCGAAGTATCCAGAAATATAATAACAAATACATTGTTACTTTAAACTATAGCCATGCTAAAGGAGAAGTTGAGGAACTGGTCTATGATAGAGTATTGATATGTACTGGATTTAAGTTTGATGCGTCTATATTTGATGATGGATGTAAACCAGAATTATCTATCTGTGATCGCTTTCCAAAAATGAACGAGCAATGGGAGTCGAGTAATATCCGAGATCTTTTCTTTGCTGGAACTATTACTCAACAAAGGGATTATCGGAAAACAGCTAGCGGATTTATCCATGGCTTTCGATATAATGTTAGGTCATTATTTAGGTTTTTGGAGGATCGCTTCGAGCAGAAACCTTGGCCATATAATAGACTTGTCTCCGAAGGATCAAAGATAGTAGAGCGGATAATTTCTCGCGTAAATCGGTCTTCAGGACTATGGCAGCAATATGGTTTTCTGTGTGATATAGTGTCTGTAAATAGTGAAAGTGGCTATGCTTGTTATTGGGAAGAGATGCCAAAAAGCTACGCTGAAAAGTGCTTCGTTAATCACGACCACTACTATGTTATAACATTGGAATTTGGTGACATAACCTCAGATCCATTTTCAATTGAACGTAACCCTGATCCAGATTACGCAGCTGATAGTGTATTTTTACACCCTGTAATTAGAAGATTTAAGTCTGGGATGCTAATTGCGGAGCATCATTTATTGGAGGATCTACACTCTGATTGGTCGAGAGAATGTCATATCGAGCCACTTTGTGAGTTTATAAATGCTCAACTTAAGTCTTTGAGTATGGAGAAATTAAAAGTTGAATAGTTTTTACTTAATCTTACAGGTATCGATTTTCAATAGGAGTTTTGTCAGGTCTAGATTATGAGCTTACTGCTTGGATTTCTGCCGTTCTAAGATGTTGCCATTGAATAATGATTCTAGTTCTTACCTCCTTTGATAATTACTATAGTACACTAACCCTTAGTTGGTCTATTTTATTGCTTTCTATTATGTAGTCAGATTATGGCTTACAGCTATGGTTTATAAAATCTCATTATAAGACTTTCTAATTACCATTCTTGATAAGTTACGGGCAACTGTATATAAGTACAGATGTTTGTTTGATATGCAAGGAAATCTACTATGGCTCGTAACAAAGTGCAGTTTCAGAAGGGCATTAGTTTGACCCAATTCCTTAAAGTATACGGAGTTGAAGAGTAGTACTTCAACGCGCTTTGCTAATGGCGTTGGCCAAACGCCTTCTGCTGTCCTTACTGCGAACATCACAAGCATTACGACCTGTCTTATCGTAAGTTTAAACAGTACAATCAGTATTCACGTTAAACGTCGGTCACCTCTCGTACAATCTTCGATTTCACAAAGTTAACTCTTACTACTTGTTTCCTCGGGATTTATCTCATACGCAGGATAAGAAAGGCATTTCTTGTATGGAATTGTGACGTCATTTGGGTATCTCTTACAACGCAGCTTGACGTATGAAGTAAAAACTCATGTAAGTAATGATGGAACGAGACCACCATTATAAACTGTCTGGCTTCGTTGAATTGGATGACGCCTATCTTGGCGGAGAACGTACTGGATGCAAGCCCGGGCGCGGAGCCAAGGTTAAAACCCCTTTTGTAGATGCCGTCGAAACCACCAGGTAAGGATGCCCCCCGTATCAAGCTCTCTCTTGTCAAAGGCTTCAAGAACAGCGAAATCTCTACTTGAAGCAAGAAACATCTCTGCCGCGGTAGCACAGCAATCTCCGATGGTCTTGCGTGCTTCAACGCCGTGAAAGACGCTGGCTGTGTGCATGACCAGATTGTTTGTAGTAGCGGTGGGGTTTGTCTTGATGAACCTGAATTATATTGGGTGAATACTGTGCTCGGTAAATTAAAGAGTACCCTGCGTAGCACCTACCATGCGATTAGGCGAAATATACGCAGCGTTATTTGGCTAAATTTCAATATCGGTTTAATCGAAGATTTGATTTGTCAGCGCTCATTCCTCGACTTATTTTTTTCTCACTCCGCGCACCACCAATGCCAGAAAGGTTGCTGAAAGTTGGCTTAGCATAGGTGGTAATTATGAAAGAATATATATTATTTATTTCATATGTGAGAATTTTTGCTAGGAATTTATTATTACTCTATACGGAAAATACAAAGGGGCTTCTGAATAGTTCTGCGATGCTACTTCTTATTAGGAAGATTCACAGTTTGTGTGCGGTTTCAGAAGACAAGCCCAACCGCAAGAATGACACCACCTCAAAAACCATGAAAAGCCCCGCTGGCAGTGTCGAGCTGCAGACGCCGCGGGACCGTGCCGGGACCTTTGAACCTCAAGTCGTCAAGAAACATCAAACCCAGCTTATCGACGAGCTGGAGCGCAAGTTGATTGCTCTGGTTGCCTTGTGCAACAGCTACCAGGACATCCGCACACATATTGCAGATATCCATGGCATGCCGCTTTCCAACGGCCGCATCAACACCGTTACCGAAAAGTTGCTACTTGAACTTCAGGCCTGGCGTGAACGCGACCTGAAAGCTGTTCACCCCATTGTTTTGCTGATGCTATTCACTACAAAATTGCTAGTGTTGATGGTCTGCAGGGTTTCACTGAGGCCATAGAGAGCATCTATCCTGCTACCGAGATCCAGCACTGCATTATCCACCAGGTACGTAACTCACTGAAGTATGTGGCTTTAAAAAATCAGAAGGCCTTTATGGCTGATCTTAAGTGCGTCTACAAAGCAGCAACGCTCAATGC